>JBBSLV010000021.1:0-17145 GCA_038233535.1 Tepidisphaerales bacterium
CTGAACGGCGATTTCGAGCTGATTCGCCGCCAACCGGTCGTCCTGCTGGAGGACCGGCTGACCTTCTTTGACCCGGTCGCCACGCTTCACCAGAAGCTCTTTGACGACCCCCGGAACCTGTGCGTTCAGCTTCGTCCGCCGGGAGGGCTCGCTTATGCCGTCGGCGTACGGCGCCTTGGGCTCGGACCGACCGGCCTGGGCGTTCACCAAATCCCCGCCCACCAGCAAAGCCCCAACGGCAAACGCGGTAGCGGCGGCATGTTTCAATGTCGTCGTCATGACGGATCATCCCTTCGTCAACAATTTCTGCTCAAATCCTGCGACGGACGCTCCGCCAAATCAAGACCGGCGGGACGCGCAGCGGCAAAACAGTGCGGCTTGAAAGTGGGTTACGGTTCATCACGGCCCGCTGTTCGCGAAAACACCCCGTATAAACCACCAGTCGGCGCTGAGGGTCAAACTATTTCAAACAACCCCACGACCATCGGCACCCCCGCGCGCGCCGCTTGAGCCTCTAACCACAAGCCAACCCAAGAGTTTCGCGACAAACCTTCATTTTATCCCGCTCCGTCGAAATTTCACGATAAACGCACCCGTCGCGACAGAAAATTTTTCGCAGGATGCGCGGACACGGGGTCGGCGTCCAACTTTTCATCCGCCGCGTCGCGCTCTATCATCGCGCGCCTTATTTTCCCCCACGGAGTCTCACTCATGCAGCGTCGCCCGTTTGGTAATTCTCCCGTCGATGTGTCGGTCATCTCCCTCGGCTGCTGGATCTTCGGCGTTGACTGGTGGGGGCATCGCACGCAGGAAGACTGGATGCGGAAAACGGGACAGGTCCAATTCTTTATTTGATGCTGTCAATTGGGGCTTTCAACTTGATCAGGAAAGAATTGGACCTGTCCCGTTTTCTGGTTCTGTCCCGTTTTCTGGTTCCCGCCCCATGCACCTGTGCCGGCGGGGCATCCAGGCCGATCAACAGGAACTGACCCGGTTGCGAATCGACCACGATCACTCCACTCGCGTGGCTGCGCAGCCACAGCCAGGTTGCTGCCAGGAACAGCACGAGCGACGCCACCGCCGCGAGGTTGAACAAGCGACTCTTCATGGGAGTTCCGCCCGCCACATAACATACTGCGCCCCGCGCCAATGAACGTGCCGAGCCAACTACGGGGACGCAATCCGTTTTTGAACAGCAACGGGGAACAACAACGTGGGCGCAATCGATTTTTCAACACGGCTCGTCGAATATGGGCTGCGACCTGCGACCCCGTTTTTTTCTCTGATGAATCCCCCGGCATCCGCCGGGGTGCGACGGGGCGAATCATGTCGTGCGCGGCGCGCGGAGGCAAGAAATAATTTTACGGGACGTTCGTCACTGGTTTCGTGGCGGCCACAGGCGCGCAAAGGGAGTTACGACGATCCCGCGGCGGCGGAGGGAGTTTTGCCTCGTTTTTCGGGGCGTTTCGTGGGCATGGGATTTTGTCGTGCGCGATTGTGGCGCCAAGCGCGCACGAGCGGGGGTGGAATGGGGCGCGTCGTGCGCGCCCGCTGGACGCCCCGCCCAGGGAGTGGGGACGA
Organism: Tepidisphaerales bacterium; assembly: GCA_038233535.1. Classification (GTDB taxonomy): domain Bacteria; phylum Planctomycetota; class Phycisphaerae; order Tepidisphaerales; family Tepidisphaeraceae; genus DASYWJ01. Next base: position 1,582 of record JBBSLV010000021.1, read on the forward strand.
AAGGAGTGCGAACATGACCACGAGCGCGAGCGCGGCCCAGGGCGCTTCCGAAAAGTTCCGAGGCCTTCCGGTTTTGGCCGAACGTCAGAATCGGTGGACGAAACGGGGGGGGTGCGAAACGAAGCCAATTGAAGCCAACGGAAATCGATCGAAAACCCCCGCCACGGCGCAGGGCGGAGGTTTTGGAGTCCGGCGTACGATTCGCCGGTGACGGAACGAAGCCAACGCGCGGTGCGGCGTCCAACTTTTCATCCGCCGGATCGCACCCTATCATCGCGCGCCTCTTTTTCCCCACGGAGTCTCACTCATGCAGCGTCGCCCGTTTGGCAATTCTTCCGTCGATGTGTCGGTCATCTCTCTTGGGTGCTGGATTTTCGGCGTCGACTGGTGGGGACACCGCACGCAGGAGGACTGCGACCGGCTGTGCAGCTTCAGCCTCGACCGGGGCATCACGTTCTTCGACAACGGCGACGCCTACGGCAACGGGCGGTCCGAAGCATTGCTCGGACAGTGGCTGCGCACATCGAAAGTCAATCGCTCGAAAATCGAGATCGGGGGGAAGTTCGGCTACGACTGGCATTCCGATCCCGGCGAACAGGGCAGCCACCGCGAACGCAAGCAGGACTTCTCTCCCGCATTCCTTCGGCGGATGTTGGAGGACTCACTCGGCCGTCTTGGCACGGATTACATCGACGTCTATCTCGCCCACAACATCAAGCTGCCGAAGATGACCGATGAGCTGTTCGCGGAGCTGGAGAAGGTGAAGGCCGAGGGCAAGATCAAGGCCTGGGGCGTTTCCCTCGGCCCGGCCATCGGGTGGCGCGAGGAGGGATTTAAGGCGATGGAGGATTACGATGCCAAGTGCGTCCAGACCGTCTACAACCTCTTCGAGCAGCACCCCGGCTACGAGTTCTGCGAAATGGCCCGCGCCACCAAGTCCGGCATTCTCGCGCGCGTGCAGGACAACTCCGGCGTGCTGAAGGACGTCATCAAGGCCGACACGCAACTGGCCGACAACGACCACCGCAAGTTCCGCGATGCGAACTGGAAGACCTTCGGCCCGCAGAAGGTCGAGAAGATCCGCCACATCGCGCAAGCCCACGACATGACGATCCACCAGCTCGCCATCAAGTGGCTGCTTCAGGCCAACCCGACGCTCGCGTCGATCACGGCCACGCTGCTGGACGAAAAGGAAATCAGGGAAGTGTGCGATGCGGTGACCAAGCCCGACCTGACACTGGCGGAGCTGAACGAACTGGCCGAGGGATACAGGACCGACTTCGGACTTCCGCCCGAGGCGCACCCGTGTGACCTCAAGAGCAGCAGCAATCCCGCCGGCCACGTGCGCAGCACATACGTTCCCCCGCCGGTGCTGATGGCGTGAGACGTAGCACATAACGGGAGCGGAACACCATGAGCGACGCCGAAGCCAGGCCGCTGCGATACGCCGTGCTGCGCCACGAGGGGATTGACGCGCCGCACGTTGATTTCCTGTTTGAAGTGGCGCCCGGCTCGATGCTCCAGACGTGGCGGTTGCCCACGTGGCCCATCACGGATGCGCAGGAGGCGACGCGCATCCGCGATCACCGACCCGCGTTCCTCACGTTCCAAGGCCCGCTCACCGCCGACCGCGGCAACGTCATGCGCATCGACGAAGGCACGTGCATAGTCGAGTCATCCCCCCGGGGGATGCTTGTTCACCTGTCGCCGTCGGATCAGCGGTTGCACTTTGAACAGGACGCCGGCGCCGACACGTGGCACGTGCGCGAAGCGGGTCGATGAAAGCGAGGCAAAGAAGTTCCCGCTGGGCGCAGGCGATCATCATGCGATGAGAAGGAGGTACATCGTCATGACGACCCCGAGCACGGCGAGAACGCAGGACAGAACGATCGTCATCACCCCGCGCGGCGTGACGAACGGGTCGCCCCGCTCGAAGCGGGCGCGAAACCGGAAGTGATGCACCGCCGCCGCGAGGTTTACCCATACCCCGAACACGATCAGCGACGTTCCCATCCACAGAGACAGCACCGGCGGGCGCGCCGCGCCGGCGGCGTCCTGACTGCCGGGCGCCATCTCGTGAAGGAACATCCCGAAGCGCGCGATCACAAAGCCGAAGCCCATCATTGCCAACCCGGTGCGCACCCACGCAAGCATGGTCCGCTCGGCGGCGAAATAAACGCGGGGATCACGGTCAAGCTCGCTCATGTGCTTATTGTCGGCAAGCGCGGCGCACGCAATTCGCCTGGCGCAATAAAAAAGGCGCCGTGAACCTCTCGGAATCCACGGCGCCCAGGGAAGGAGGATCGTTACATTAAAGATACGATACGTCTCCCATTTGGTTCAAAATCCGCGCGAAATGGGGTGAAAATTTTCCGCGTTATTCGCGCTGGCTTAAAGACCATGCACAGCAGCGTTTACGTTGCACCGCGTCCTGATCATTTAGCCGTCTCGCTTGCGAGGCGCGGGTTTTGTGGAGAGCAACGATCAGCGCCGGGCAAGCCCGGCGGCTAAACGGGGGAGAAGGCGCTACACGGATGGTTCCGTTACACCATTGGTTCCATCGTCGCCGGATGCATTCCTGCGATCGGATCGATCGCCGTCTCGTCCGGCGCGCCGAGCCTGGCGATCAGCAGGAGCGCGGAGAGCGCGAGCGTGGTGCGGCTGCGCGAAAAGTGCAGATCATCAGGCCCGGACTCGGACATAGGCCGCGATAATAGGCCAAGTCCCCGCGACCCATCGGGTGACGCGCGTATGGATCAGGCAAGATGGGCGGGAGGCCAAAGGAGCGTTCCGCGATGCGTGGAACAAACCCCAACGGTGCGGCGTCATTCGCATGGTACGTTTCACAGACGTCCTTACGCCAGCCCACCACCCGAAAAGGGAGAGAGGTTCTGATGCAGATCGTGTCCCGAGTTCCCGTCACGGACGCCGTCCATGTTCGCCGGACCAACCCCAGGATCCGCGCCGCGCACCGTGACGATCTGGCAACCGTGCCGTGCTTCGGTATGGAGCTGCTCGAACGCCGCGTGCTGTACGCCGCGGGTGACCTCGACCCTGGCTTCGACGACGATGGGTGGACCGTCACCCCCCGCCCGGGCGAGTCGGCGGAGACGGCCAACCAGCTCGTGCGCGACGTGCTCGTCGAGCCCGATGGGCGGACCATCGTCCTCAGCGACGCGCGGGGATTCCAGCAAGTCGGCTTGTACCGCTACAACGCTGATGGCTCGCTCGACACCACGTTCGGCGACGGGGGCACCGTGTACACGGACGTCTCGACCGCGACCGATCTCCCTGTGTCGATCACGCGCCTGACGGATGGAAAATACCTGGTTGTCGGGAACGGCGACGACGGGGGGGAGGCCGGGGACGCGGGCAACATCTTCCTCGTCCGCTACAACGCCGACGGAACTCTCGACGACAGCTTCGGCAACGGCGGCGTGGCCAAAGAGGATTTTGGGCTGGAGGAGCTGCGCGCGATCAGCGCGACCGTCAACGTCGACGGCTCGATCACCCTCGCGGGGCAGTGCCGGATTAGTCCTCACCAGATGGGCGCCTCGGTGCTTCTGGCGCGGTTCAACTCTGACGGGACGCTCGACACGTCCCTCGGCGTGCGCGGGCGGGTCACCGCCGCTCTCCCGCAAACGACCTGGGCCATCGATGACGTCGAGATGGACGCAGACGGCAATGCACTTGTCCTGTACGCGGCAAATGGAACCTCTTACGTCTCCCGTCTGCGTGCCAACGGGTCGATCGACCGTTCGTTCGCGGATCATGGAATGGCCCTCATCGAGTTCGCGTTCGACGGCGACGGCACCGGCCGCGCCCACGTCACCGAACTCGCCATGCTGGACGATGGCGCGTTCCTCGTCAGCGGCGTGCGGGTTCGCGGCGGACAGCCATCGCGGTTCGGCGTCGCCCGCTTTAACGCCGACGGCAGCCCCGACCTCTCCTTCGGCGACTACCACGGCATCACCCTGATCGGCGAGAACGTCAGCCCCGGCTACGTCGCCGTGCAACCGGACGGGAAGATCGTCTTGGGCGGGACGCTCACCCGCCCGCACGACGATGCCCCCCTCGACTGGGCCGACTTCGCGCTCGCGCGGCTCAACCCCGACGGCTCGCCAGACGTTGATTTCGGCGGCGGCGACGGCGTCGTGACATCGGATCTCAACGGCTTTGAACAAGCATGGGCGATCGGCGTCGGCGCCGACGGAAAGATCGTCCTCGCCGGCAACACGCTCGGCGGCGACTTGATCGTCGCGCGCTACGACGGGGGAGCCGTCACTGCGCCATCGCCCCGGAACGAGCCGGAGCCCGACGCCCCCGTCACTGTCGCGACCCGCGCTGATCGTTTGTTCTCCTTCGCCAACGACGACGCGGCCGCCCGCAGCGCGTTCAGTCTGCTCAGCGCGACATCGTCCGATCTGCTCGACGGCGAGGCGGACGAAGACGATCTGCTCACGATTTGAATCCCAGTCTGTGTAAAGCGGGCGACGTCATCGGCGGTCCGCGCCATTCGTCGACACCGTCGGCGACTTTACAGAGAAGGATCACAGCGGCTCGTCCACGTACCCCGGCTCGTCCGCCACCGGCTCGTCGCGCACGGCCTGGAGCAGCGCATCCCCGTACATCTTCACTTTGTGCGGGCCCATGCCCTTGATCTGCTCCAGTCGGGCGGAATTGTCCGGCGCGTGACGGGCGATCAGCTTCAGCGTGCTGTCGTGACAAATGCAGTACGGGGGGAGCTGCCGGTGCTTCGCCAGTTGCGACCGCGCGGCTCGCAATCGCTCGAACCGGTCGATCATCTCCGGGTCGCTCATCTCCTCATCCGCGGGCCCGTCGCCGCGCTCGCGCGGCGCGCGGGGGTTCGTGCCCAGTGCGCGTGGGCTGGTTCCCATCTCGCGCGACGTGCGCCGCGGGACGATGTCGATCAGCGTGGCCGGGGGGTTCTGCTCGCCCTTCATCACCGCCACGCCCGCGGCCGTTAAGTCGACGACGGGCATGAACTTCGTCCCCTCCGGATCGCGCTGCCGCGCCAAACCAGATTCCAGCAGCCGGTGGATCATCGCGATCACGCGCTTGATCGTCTGTGCCCGCAGCAGCCCGTACACGGACAGTTGCTCCAGCCCCCACTTGCGGATGCGTTCGTTGTCGGCGCCGGTCAGCACCTCCGCAACCGCGCCAACGCCGAACTTGCCGCGCATGCGCGCGATCGCTGACAGCAACTGCCGAATGAGCGTGACCGTTTCGTCCGGTATGACGACGGCCGCCTCCGCTTGCGCGTCTTGCTGCCCGGAGGCGCGACGACAGACGTCGCAGTGGCAGTTAACCACCTCCGCGTCGTCCCCGAAGTAGTCGAGGATCATCCGCCGGCGGCAACTGTGCGTCCGCGCGTAGTGAAGGATCCGCTCCAGTTTCTGCCGCGCGTGGGCCTTCTGCTCCTTGATGACGGCCGGGTCGGCATGAACGCCGGTGGCGTCCTCGCCGATCTTGTCGATGAAGAATTCCTGCGTGTAGCGGTCCTGGTAGCTGAAGAGCATCACGCAGCGCGCCGGCTGTCCGTCGCGCCCGGCGCGCCCGGCCTCCTGGTAATAGGCCTCGAGCGTGCCGGGCAGGTTGTAGTGAATCACCCACCGCGTGTCGGGCTTGTTGATGCCCATGCCGAACGCGTTGGTCGCCACCGCGATGGCCCGCGGGGTCTCCATCCACCGCTCCTGGTTTCCCGTCCGCGCCGCGATGTCCATGCCGGCGTGATAGGCAAACACCGACCGATCGCTCAGCCGCCCGCTCAGCAGCGACGTCACCGCATCGACGGCCTTTCGCGTCGCGCAATAGACGATCCCGCTTCCAGGGTTCGTGCGGATCAGATCGAGCAGCAGCATGTCCTTCTCAGCGACCTTCGACACGCTGCGCGCCTCGTACATCAGGTTCGGGCGATCGAACCCGGTGACGACGATGGTCGGCTCGTCCAGCCCGAGGATGCGCACGATGTCCCCGCGCACGTGGTCCGTCGCCGTCGCCGTCAGGGCGATGGTCGGCGGCTTGCCCAGCCGCCGGCGCACGTCGCCAAGCTGCGAATACTCCGGACGGAAATCGTGGCCCCACTGGCTGATGCAGTGGGCCTCGTCGATCGCGAAGAGTTTGGGCTTCAGCGCCGGGATGATCGACTGGAAGTTGGGCGCGAAAAACCGCTCGGGCGCGACGTAGAGCAACCCCTCGAAACCATGTTGAAGCCGCGCGACGACCTCGCGCTGCTCGGCGGGGGTGAGCACGCTGTTGAGCATCGCCGCGCTGATCCCCTCATCGCGAAGCTGCTGGACCTGATCCGCCATCAGCGAGATCAGCGGGGACACGACGATCGTCAGCCCCCCCATGACCGCCGCCGGAAGCTGGTAGCAGAGCGACTTGCCCGCGCCCGTGGGCATGACGCACATCACGTCCTTGCCGCGCAGAACGTCCTCGATCACCCCGCGCTGCGCGGGGCGGAAATCATCCAGGCCGAAAAGTTCCTGCAGTTGGTCGCGCAGCCGGTCGGACATCAAGGCGGGATTATAGCGCGAGTGCGCCGAATTGGCGCAACCACGCGCGACACCGCGCCGTCACAATGAAGCATCCGCAATGCGACTACGAAATAACGGAACCAACCCACCACTTGGCGAGCCCGCTTCAGCGGGCGGGTTTTCTTCATTATGCGAAAACGACGGAACGGAACCCACGGCGGCCTGGGCAGTTTACCGCGAGAGCGTGATCGGCAATGACTCCAATAACGTCAGCGCTTCGCCAACTCCGCCTGCCGATTGGTCTGGTCCTTGCGCACCGAAGGACTCTGCCGCTCGGTTGTCTTCGCCGGCGTGGTCGTCGCCTCCACATTTGGCTGCGGCGCGCGCATCAGCGCGTCGGCCAGCCGCTGCTGCACCTCGGCGGGCTCGGTCTCGCCCGTCACATGCGCGAGAGCCATGTACTTGTCGGTCTCGATGAGGCGGCCCACCACGCTCTTGTGGCTGGGCACGTCGTCGATCGTCCACGCCCGCGTGTCGACGTAGGTGTCTTCGATTCCGATCCGGTTCTTCGGCACGATGATGAACTCGCGCGATGCCGTTGGTGTGCGCACCACGTGCAGCGACGTCGCGGCCAACCCCCAACCGCCGACGAACAGCACCAACACGATCAGGCGAAACATGTTTTTCATGGTCAATCACCTTCGGCTAAGAGGCGCATGGGCAAGTCCGCGCATGAAGCGCCGGAATGCGACGCCGGAGCATACCTCGTGCCGCAGTTATATTCGCCGGGGGTTCTTGGAACGCGCGACGCACGTCCGATATTACACGTTTTGTCGGGTGGAAGGCTCGCCCGGGGAGGTGTCGTTGTCGCCGGTGTCGATCTGATCATTCGGATTCGGCTCGCCGGGATCAATGACGTCCGACAGGTCGTCGGCGGCGCCGCTGGTCGCCGCAGCATCGACCACAGCGGCCGGGACGTCATCATCGTCACCGTCGTCGTCGCTATCGTGCACGACCTCCGCGTCTTCGGTTGGCGCGACGGCAGCGCCGGCGCGCGGGAGCGCGATGGGCAGCACGCTCTGATAGAACCCGACGGCGAACAGCCCCTGCTGCTGCTGGTACGGAAAGTTGATCAGCTCGCAGAATTCGCTGATCAGCGCCTGCGCCGCCGCGTCGTTGCGCTCGGCGGCCTGCACGGCCAACTGATGCTTGCGGTCGCGGAAGCGCATGATGTGCACATACCGCCCCGTGGTCTCCCCGCTGCTCCAGTTGGCGCCAACCTGCTCGTAGACCTCGAAATGCTCGCACCCGAGCCGGTGCAGCGTCTGGCGAAAACGGCGCACCAGCCGCGTGTGCTCGACGCGCTTTTCCTTCGGCACGATGTAGCTGTTGGTTTGGAGCAACATGCGGTCTTCGTCGGTTCCCTTCGCAGCCCCTGCCCGGCGAGAGGCAGATTCCGATGCTGGACCATTCTGCCACATACCGGGCTGCCAGACAAACGGCTCGCGCAATGTTGTCGCCCCGCAACCGCAAGGGTGCGCGACCGTTTGGCGGGCGAGAGTTCGACAGAATTCGTGAAAAACGCCGTCCGACACTCGCCTGCGAACAACAACGGCAACCGCGAAGCTCGCCAAGCCGCGAAGACGACACGCGAAGGAGGAGAATATGGACCTCCAATTTCCCCTTCGCGGCTCCCTTCGCGCCCTTCGCGGTGGCCTTTTTCTTAACGTGGGGCGGTCACGGTCTGAACGAGAGGCCGCATAAGCTGTCACGCACCCGGAGCCGGTAGAGCAGAGAACTGAACGAGCAGGCGGCGTCCAGTCCTCCCGGCACGAACCGGATCGACCGGATTTCCCGCGATCGGCTCTCACGATTCGTTCGTCGCCGGGCTTTGGTCCGCCCCCACCTCGTCCGTCCACACGACGAACTTTTCCAGCGTCGTCGCGCCGAACGACGTCGTCAGCGCCACGTCGACCGCATCCCGCCCCGTCGCCATCAGCACGCGCCCGATGCGCGGCATGTTGTGCCGCGCGTCGAACGTACGCCACTTGCCGCCGAGGTACACCTCAAACCACGCGGAGAAATCCATCGGGGACGCACCGGGCGGAACGCCGATGTCACCGAGGTAGCCTGTGACATATCGCGCGGGGATGTTCATCGCCCGGCACAACGTGATCGCCAGGTGCGTGAAGTCGCGGCAGACGCCTTTCTTGTTCTCGCAGACGCTCATGGCCGTGTTGGCGGTGCTCGCGTAGCCGTAGCCGAACTCGACGTGGGCGTGCGCCCAGTCACAGATCGCCTGCACGCGCGACCAGCCGGGCTGCGTCTTGCCGAACAGGTCCCACGCCATCTGGGTCATGCGGTCAACCTCGCAATAGCGGCTGGGGAGCAGGAACTGGACGCATTCGTTCGGTACTTCGTCCACCGGATGCTGAACGGCATCGGGGACGATCGGATCGGGTTGGCCAGTGTCTTCGACGACTACGTCGTTCCAGAGGCGCAGTTTTCCCGCGGGTGCGACGATTCGTCCAACCTGGTTGCCGAACGGGTCGATGTATGTGGTAATCGGGACGTACGGTTCCGTGACGAGATTGTCGGGTCGCCGCGCCGTCGCGCCGCGCGACGGGTGCAGGTAGAGCATGAGGAGCATCGGCGTGGGGTTCGGCACGTCGAAGACGAGATCATAGCCGACGCGGATAAGCATGGCGGAACTATAGGCGGGTTTGTCGACGACTGGGTTTCCTTGGGTGCGATGAAAAAACCGGGCGAGTGGAACGGGTTTCCAACGGTCGATAGGATCACCCCCCGCAGTGGACGGCGGGCGCCGTCGGCGGCTACAACCTGGCGCAAGCCCTGTTAACCGTGCGCGAGCTGATAGCCGCCGGCGGAAGCCGCGGTGACACGCTGCCCGATGGTAAAGCCCTCGCAGGGGAGATCGAATCGATGACGTATTGCCTTGGCATCGTGACGAAGCACGGCGTGGTGGTGGCCTCGGACTCGCGCACCAACGCGGGTTACGATCAGATCAACACCACGCGCAAGACCCATACGTTCGTCCAGCCCGGCGAGCGCGTGTTCGTGCTCCTGGCCAGCGGGAGTTTGTCGCTCACGCAGTCGATCGTCACCCTGCTGCGAAAAGATTTCGACGCCGGTCAGGGGTTGGCGACGGCCAACTCGATGTACGAAGCCGCCCGCGTCGTCGGGGAGCAGGTGCGGAAGGTTTCCGAACTCGACCGCGCGGCGCTGGAGCGCGACGAATATCGCTTCAACGTTCACCTCATCCTCGGCGGGCAGGTGAAGGGCGAGAAGCCCGACCTGTTCCTCGTCTACCCCCAGGGCAACCCGCTCCAGGCGACGGAAGACTCCCCGTACCTGCAAATCGGCGAAACCAAGTACGGCCGGCCGATCCTCGACCGCGGCATCCGCTTCGACCACACCACGCTGGAGGAGGCCGCGAAGTACGCGCTGCTGTCGATGGATTCGACGATGAAGTCGAACGTGACCGTCGGCCCGCCGATCGACCTGATCGCGTTGCAACCCGGCGAGTTGTCGATCCGGCTCCAGCACCGCTTCGCCGAAAATGACCCGAGTCTGATCAAGATCCGCACCCGCTGGGAGCAGGCCCTCCGCCAGGCGGTGCTGAAGCTGCCGAACATCCGCTTCAAGGTCCAACCCGAAACGCCCGCGGGACCGGCGCAGGAGAGCATCGAGCTCGTCGAAGGCGATCCCGCGTCATCCGATGCGCAGGTTCAGCAGGCGCAGCAGCGCGCGCAAGGGCGCTCGGACGGGAAGACGCGTTAGCGCATCCCGCGCGTCCAGCGGCATTGCCACTTCAGTGGCAATGTCCTCCGCGATGTAGACCAACGCCCCCTCCCCGAATACTGTTTCGCAATATGCCCCCGCGCGCCGCTTCCCTCGTCCGCCTTTAGCGACACGTCCCGTCGTCGCGTCTCCCGTTGCGCCCCTACGTTCCCGAATCGAGCCACCCCATGTCCGAAGCCACGAAAATCCAGCCGTCCCCGCTCCTCCGCAAGCTTGAGGAGATCGCTCAGCGGTTTGTCGCGCTCCAGCAGTCGCTGGGCGATCCCGAAGTCCTCGCCAACTCGCAGCGAACGGTGGCGGCCAGCCGCGAGAGCGGGCAGATCGAGCCTGTCGTCAGGCGCTACCGTGAATACTGCAAAGCGCGCGAGCAGGTCGACGCGCTGCGGGAGCTGAGCGCCAACAAAGCCGACGCCGAAATGGCCGAGCTTGCCTCGGCCGAGCTGCCCGAAGCGGAAACGCACGCCGACGCGCTGCTCGAAGCGCTGAAGGACGAGTTTGTCGCCGCCGAGGACAACGCCGTCGATTCGTTCTTCCTCGAGCTTCGCGCCGGCACGGGCGGCGAGGAGGCGGCCTTGTTCTGCCGCGACTTGTTCGAGATGTACCGCCGCTATGCCGAAGTGAAGGGCTGGCGGTTCGACGTCAGCGACGTTTCGACCAGCGACCGCGGCGGGTTCAAGGAGTGCATCATCAACGTCAAGGGCAGCGGCGCCTTCCGCCACCTCCAATTCGAAGGCGGCGGCCACCGCGTGCAGCGCGTGCCCGAAACCGAAGCCCAAGGCCGCATCCACACCAGCGCCGCGACCGTCGCCGTCCTTCCCGAACTTCAGGATGTGAAGATCGAGATCAACACAAAAGACGTCGAAGAATCCGGCGTCCGCGGCGGCGGACCCGGCGGGCAGAACGTCAACAAGGTCGAAACCGGCTGGCGCATCCTCCACAAGCCCTCCGGCCTCCAGTTCAAAATGACCGAGCATAAGTCCCAGGCCCAGAACAAGGAGCGCGCCTGGGCGTTGCTCCGTGCGACGTTGTACGAGCGCGAAATGGCCAAGCAGCACGCCGCCCATACCAGCGCGCGCAAAGCCATGATGGGCAGCGGCGACCGCTCCGCGCGCATCCGCACCTACAACTTCCCCCAAAACCGTTGCACCGACCACCGACTGGGTGGCGCCCCCCCTGGTGGCGGCGGGGAGAAGAACTTCAACCTCGAAGCGGTCATGCAGGGGCAATTGGATCCGCTGATCGACGCGCTGCTGGAAATGGATAAACAGCAGAGGCTGGAGGCACTGTGAAGACGTCCGATTACTTCCGCTTCATCCGCACCAGATCGGACCGGGCTTGGATTCGGGACGAGTGGATCGAACGTGCCGTGCGCAACCCGATCCGAGAAGTTGTACAATCGGATGGTCGCTTCAGACGTTGGGCGTCGATCGCCGAGGCGGACGGTCGCTATCTTCGCGTCGTCTTGCTGGAAGATCGGGAAACGGTGCATAACGTGTTCTTTGACCGGAGCTTCAAGCCATGACCATCAAGTATTTCGAAGCAACCGACACGCTATACATCGAATTGCGCCCGGTCGAGGTCCAGGAAACGCGTGACTTTGACGAGAACACGCAGATCGATCTCGACGCGGGCGGGCAAATGTGCGGCATTACGATCGAGCATGCGCGCGACCGCGTAGACATCCCTCGGCTGTCCTTCGAGCAAGTAGCGGCGTGATCGCGTCGCATTCCGCGGCCGTCTCACGCGCAGGCGCGACTCGAGTCATTTCAAGCCAGGTACGGTTACAATCGCAGGCAAGCCTTCGACGGAGCTCCCGCCGAAAACGGTCCGGAGCATCCTTCGCCAGGCCCAACTGAAGGACGATGCACGATGAAGTATCTCGCCATTTTCGAGAAAGGCCCGAACAGCTACGGCGCTTATGTCCCCGACCTTCCCGGCTGCGTCGCTGCGGGAGAGACCCTTGCCGAAGCCCGCCAGCTCATCAGCGAGGCAATCCCGCTGCATTTGGAAATGATGAGACAGTCCGGCCAAGCGGTCCCGGAGCCGTCGACCGACGCGGAACTGGTCGAAGTTCAACCATCGGCCGCGTGACAGTTCCGTAGAGGGATTTGCGGCAAAGCGGGAGCGATGCTGCGGCTGCTCCTGATCGCGGCGCGGGGTCGGCGCCGCCCCGGCCGGCCCCTCTCCCGTCAATGCCCCGCCTGCGGCCACGGCCTCCACGCCCTGTCCGGGCCTGCCGCATCGGCTAGAATTGAGGGTAGCAGGAGCACCGCATGACGACGCAGACGGAACATCTTTACATCGTACGAGATCCTTCGATCCGGTCGGGCGAGCCGATCATCAAAGGCACACGCACGCCGGTTCGCGCGATCGTGGAGAACTGGCGGATGGGAATCCTTCCGGAAGAGATTCCTCAACACCTTCCGCATCTGACGCTCGCGCAGGTTTTTGATGCGCTCAGCTACTTCAGCGACCACCAGGAAGAGATTCTCGCCCACATCGAGCGCAACCACATCCGGGATGATGAACTTGACCCGCTCGTGAGAGACCTATGAACGGCCTGTTCATCTCGCTGGACCTTGACGAGGACGTCAGCACTTTGCTGGCCAAGCTGCTTCGGGCCAAGGGATTTGATGCGTTGACGGCACGCGACGCGGACATGTTGGGTCGCTCGGACCGCGAACAACTCGATTTTGCGACCGCACGGGGAATGGCGGTCTTCACGCACAACCGCGCGGACTTCGATCAACTGGCAGTGGACTATGTCAAGGCCGCGCGTCGTCACGCCGGAATAATCAGCGGCGTGCGCAAACCGACTCACGAACTCTTGCGTCGCTTGCTCTTGATACTGGATCGCGTGACGGCGGACGAAATGGCGGACGGCGTCCGGTATCTCTGATCAAGGCCACTCAGAACGGAATGTCCTCCTCCCCCGTCGACGAAGGCCGGTCGTCGCGGTCCTTCCAGTCGAGAATGCGCGGGCGTTCGTCCGGCGCGTCGTATTTCTTCTGCTCCTCCTCCCACTCCAGCCGCACCTGACGCTGGGATTCGGATTCGGGCGGGCGCTCGCGCGGGTCGAGGGCCGCGAGCTTCCATTCGTCGCCTTCGATGATGTCGTCGTCGGGGTTGCCCAGCTCGGCGTCGAGAGCCTTGTACTTCGATTCGTCGGGGTCGTAGTCCTTTTCACCCGTGGGTTCGATCACGTCGCCGTTCTCGTCGAATTCCAGTTCCTCGTCGTCGTCAAAGGAGTGCCAGCCGGCGTTGGCGGGGTGGGCGGGGTCGGTGGGAAAGATGTCGAACGTGAACCCCGCGCCGTCGCAGTTGGGCGTGGGGCACATCCAGAATCCCGCGAAGCCGTCGCGCGCATTGATGACCTTCTGAAACCAGATCCCGTCGCTCATGAACATGCGGTTGCAGTGCAGGCAATAGCACTCGCAGGCCACCTTGGGCGGGGACATCATGTCGCCGGGATCGACACGGTCTTCCGGGCGGAATGGATCGTCGTCGTGCACGCCGGAGGGATCATCTTCGTCGTCGCCGAACGGGATGTCGTCGAGGAGGTCGGTCATGGCGCAGGTGATCTTGTGCGACCTGCCCCCGTCGGGGCAAGGAAATTTTTACGCCGCTGCGGTAAGATCGTCGGGAGAAGAGGAAACAGCATGGCCAAAACACAGAAAAAATCGACCAAAAAAGACGACGCGGGGACCAAACCCCCGGCCGGGGCGAAGAAGCCCGCGGCCGCCAAGGGCAAAGCCCCCCCCGCCGGCGCGAAGAAGCCGGCAGCCCCGGGCGGTGCGCAAGCCCCGCAGATCGACACGAACCTCGCCGCCTCCGCGGCGGCGTCGATGATCCTCAACCGCGCCGCGACGGACGTCAGCGGCGCGAGCGGCAGCGCGCAAAACAGCGCCAATCAACCCGCCAAAAAGGAATCGGCGACGTTCAGGAACCTGAAGGACAGCCTCAACAAGCCCGCCTCCCAGGGGCTGGGCGGCGCCTTCGGAAACATCGGCGCGCAGAAGAAGGCGGGCCAGAACTTCGGGGGGGGCAAGCAGGTCGGTCGCAATCAGACCTTCGGCGCCGACGTCAACCGCACCGGCGTCCCCCGCCGCACCGGCGGGGGGTGAGGGATGAAAGCTCCCCTCTTCGTTTAGCCGCCCCCGCTGGCGGGGCGGTGTTTTTTGCATTCGAACAGCCCCCCGCAAGCGGGGACGGCTAAACGAAAAGCAGGCGCGGGCGCCGGGGGTGATCGCGTCACACGACCTGAATGATTTCGATGTCCGTGATCGTCCGCGGATCCAGCTCAATGCGCTGCTCGAACGTCCCAACCAGCCCCTGCTTGCTCAGCGCGACGATCCACCCCTGCTCCACGATCATCTCGTCGATCACCCGCCCCCCGGCGAGGGTGGCGCGGAGCACGGCGGTGTACTTGCGCTTCGGGACGCCGTGGGAAACGAGCAGCTTGCGCCACTCCTCGGGCAGCACTTTGGCGAGTCGGTTGCGGGGCGGTTCTTTGGAGTGCATGGCGGGTCGGTCACTCACGAAATCGATGACGTGGCGGGCTGGGTGGGCGCGATCGGCGCGGGTGTCGTCGTCGGCGCGGTGGTCGGCACCATCGTCGGCGACGGCGGGGCATCATCGCCGACCGGCGCGAAGATCGTCATTCCCAGCCCGACACCAATCGACGCGACCAGGACCGTGAACCACAGCGCATCGGACGGCCGGCGCTGCACGATGTCGGCGGATTGCTTCGGGTTCTGAGAGTTCAATTGGCTCATGTCGCCTCGCAGGATTGCAACTCCGCCCCACCGTTCACCTCATCCGCCGCCCTGGGGTCGGGCCAGACGCCGGGGCCATCAGACGAATACCACTTGTCCAGCACGTTCGTCCAGTCGCGCAGGCTTTGGACGCCGATGAATTCGCCCTTCACATCGGGCGAGTGGGGGTGAAAGCGGCTGTACTTGATTCCCATCTTCCGCATGCGCCGCCCGGCGAGGGACTCGCCGTGGATCTGCATCGCGATCGAAAAATGCTCGGCCAGCGCGTCGCGCTGGGCGTGAATCGTGGGAGGGTTCAGGGTTCGGGGTTCAGGGTTCAGGGAAGCAGAAGAGGCGCTCTCTTTTCTTCCGGAACCCGGCACCCCGAACCCTGAACCCTTCATTCCTGAGCCCCTCATCAATTCCGCGGCGGGGTCAAAAATCCACGGGTTTCCGAGCGCGCCACGCGCGATCCAGGCGCAATCCAC
>JBBSLV010000022.1:0-17090 GCA_038233535.1 Tepidisphaerales bacterium
CTCATGGGGCATCGCTCAAAGTCCTTACTCGATCCTCTGCCGCGAACTCGAATGGCGGCGACGCCGAGGCACAGTCGCATAACCAGCCAATGCAGCGGACCGGAGCCGCGTGTATCGTTTCTGTCATTTGAAAGCTAGTTGGCCGCGGCTTCGGCCGCTGATCGGCCTTACGTTATGCGGCGCGACACCGAGCAGCACGTAGGGTGAGCATCGCCCACCTGTTCGCCAAAGTGGTGGACAATGCCCACCCTACGGAGGCGGAAGCGGTGAGAGAGACAGGATAGGTGAGAGACAGGATAGGTGACGACAGGATAGGTGACATCCACCTTTGTTATTAGGGACGGAAAACGGGACGGGTCCAAATAACGAAAACGATTCCTCGCCGCCGGCGCGACGGCCGCCGCTCACGTCAGCTTCGCCACATTCTGCCACACGTCCTCATGCACTTCTTGCGGGGTGCGATCGGCGCGGATGAGGCGATAGCGGTCCGCGTCCGCCTGCGCCTGGGCGCGGTAGTTCTCCAACACCTGCCGGTGATACGCCAGCGGGCGTTTCTCGATGCGGTCGAGATCCAGCCCGGCCGACGGGTCATCGGGGAAGAGCGAGAACTTCGGCCGCACGCGGGCCATGCTCGTTTCGACGGGCAAATCGAAGATGAGCGTGAGGTCGGGCCAGCGCCCTTGGATGGCGATGTCGGCGGTGCGACGGATTTCGTCGGCGGTGATCCCGTCGCCGCCCATTTGGTAGGCCAGCGTGCTGCTGACGAACCGGTCGGACAAAACCATCCATCCCTCGGCCAGCGCCGGCAGCACCTTCTCCGCCATCATCTGCGCGCGCGACGCCATGTAGAGCAGCATCTCGCAGCGCATAGCCATGTGCTTGTTGGCGGGGTTGAGCAAAATGGTGCGGACAGTCTGCCCGATGTCGGTTGAGCCGGGATCATGCACGAGCAGGACGGGCAGCCCCGCGGCATCGAGCCGGTCGCGCAGCATTCGCGCCTGGGTGCTCTTGCCGCACCCTTCGCCGCCGTCGAAGACGATGAACTTGCCGCGGAGGTCGTCGGGGGACACGTTCAAAATCCCTCCCATAAATCGGGACGGACGTGAATGCCGACGATCGGATCCAGCACTGAAACGAGTTGTGGAAGATCGTGTTGAACGGTATGCCAGACTTCGATCAGATTGACGCCGTCGTAGTCGTGCGTCAACGCGTTCCGCGTGGCTATGATTTCGCGCCAAGGCACTTGGGGCATCGTAGCCTGACGCGGCGCCGCAACGCGCCGGGCAGCCTCGCCGAGCACGGTCAGCTTGCGAATAACGATGTCCTGGAGGTTCTCGTTCCGTAAGAACACATCTTCCGACCACCCGCCGACAGACTCCATGGCACGCTGAGCGGCCCGGAGCATGTCGCGCAGGTATTCGTCATCGCGCGACATGAACCACCCGTGCCGAATTGACAATCTCACGTTTGCGCCGTGCCCCCCGGCTGAGATCAAGGCTCGCGCGATTCACCAGGTCAACGCGACGGCCAAACAACCCGCTTAGTTCCGACCGCATCCGCTCAAAGTCAAACAGACCGTGCCGGACATCTGGCGATAGCCTCACGAGCACGTCGACGTCGCTGTCAGCGCGAAAGTCTTCGCGCACGGACGATCCGAACAACGCGAGTTCGCGAACGCCCCAACGTTCGCAAAACGCGCCCAGATCCTTGTCCGACGGCATTGGCAAGGCGACGGGCCCAGCGACATCGATTGGCGTAACCATGACGCAATCATACACGAGGCTTAGCGCTGGGGCAGTTCCTTCACCCGCAGGTTACGGAACTCCACCGCCGCCCCGTGGCCCAGGAAGCCGAGGTGGCCTGCCGTGCGCGTCAGGCCGGAGTGCTTTTTCAGCTTCTCCGCGTCCTTCACGTCGTCGAGGTTCGCGTCGAGGATCGTCGCGCCGTTCAGCTTCACCGTCACCTGCCGGCCGTTGACCGTGATTTCTTCCTCGTTCCACTCCCCGACGGGCTTAAGGTGGCCGCGCTGGGCGGCGAACGTGTCGTAGATCGAGCCGTGGTACTGCTCGGGGCGAAGCTTGGCGTACTTCTCGGCGGTGTCGTCGAGGATCTGTGACTCCATCCCCAGGTACGCCGCATTGCCCTCGCGCGGGGCGCGCAGCGCCACGCCGTTGTTTGCGCCGGGCGTCAGCTTGAACTCGAAGCGAAAGACGAAGTTTGCGTATTCCTTTTCCGTGTACAGGTTCCCACCGTCGGTCTCGGTGGTGTAGAGCACGCCGCGCTCGGCATCGACCTGGTATCCCTCACCGTCCTTGTTCTCCTTGCCCTCCTTCGTGCCGTAGGCCCATCCGGTGAGATCCTTGCCGTTGAAGATGGGCGTGAATTCCTTCTCACCCGAATCGTCGGCGGCGGCGGCGTCGGCGCGGCCGGCGCAACCGGTCAGGCCGGCGAGGACGAGCAGGACGAACGGCGCGGCGAGGACGAAGTGGCGGGATGCGGGCATGGGTTCCTTTCGGTTCGATGACGAACGCGGATCGCGACGAGTCAGATTAGGTTTCGCCGAGCCCGAATCAAGGTCGATTCAACGTCGGATGCGCCGCGACGTATAAGAGGGATGCCGAAACTGAGTCGACGCGCTGCGGGAACACTGCTCTTCGCCGCCACTCTCCTGCTCATGGCGATCCCGTGCCCTGCCGGGGTGTTCGCCCGATTCAAGGTGATTGAGCCCGCGCACGGCCGGTTCCACGTCAGCGCCTCGGGTTTCCGTCACGAAGACCCGTGGTGGCTCCCTACCGCGACCGTTCAAACCGACGCCGGCGCGTGGACCGAATGGATGGACGTCAGCGCCTGGCCGTGGCACGGGAAACTCAACCGCGTCGGTGGGATCGCGGAATGGCCGGCGATGAAGCTGGCGGTCACGCCCGCCATCGACGCAAACCCTGTAAAAGGCTGCACGCTCGAGGTGCAACTGGCCGAACAGCCGGAGGAGAAGGCGGTCGTGCATTCGTTCACGGAGAAGAGCGGGTCGAACACGATCGCGTTTCTCGTCCCCACGCCCCTGCGCGAGCAGGCGAAGGAGTTTGAAACCGGTTCGCAGATGACCGCGCGTCACTTGAAGTGGGCCAAAGAGGCGGGTGGCGCCACTCCCGCCTCGCTTAAACATTTCACGTTCGTGACGGCCCTGTGGGGCCACTATGACCCCGACCTCATGCGGCAGGCGGTCAAGACGCTGAAGCTGCTCGGCATCAACGTCATCGGCAACGGCGACTCCGCCATTCTGCGCGAGATGGGCGTTCGCACGTACGGGCAGACATGGAGCTACGCCCCGGACCCCGAAGCAGCGAAGCAGGCGTGGGAGAGCGAGGCCAAAGCGCTCAAGCCCGCCATGGACACCGAAGCCGGCCGCTGGCGCACCACGGGGGCAACCCATTGGGTCGTCGGCGACGAGGTGATGACGCTGGACTTCCGCGGCATGACTCCCGCAGCGCTAAACGGATGGTTTCGCGACTACCTGCGGAGCAAGGGGTTGAACGATTCGGACCTCGGCCGCGCGCTCGATCAGGTCGAATACCCGGCCAAGGCGATGTACGAGAAGTCGCTGCCGCGCGACGCGGACCTGCCCACGCGCAAGCTCATGTACCACGCCGCGAAGTTCGGCCACTGGTATTCCGCCAAGCGGCTTCGCGCGACGTCAGACCTGGTTCGCTCGACGCTGCCGGGCATGAAGACGGAGACGCTCCCGAGCGACCACGGCTTCTTCCACGCCTGGGGAGCGCCGCATATTGGAATGAGCTACCGGATGCTCGACTTGTTCGAGCTGGGGGCGCAGCGCGTCGTCGACGAGATCTCCGCCGAGGACTGGCTCGGGCTGAACCACATGTACGGCCCGGAATACACATGGACGGGCGCGCAGTCGTTCAGTTACTTCAACGCGATCTGCCGCTCGGCGATGCTGCACGCGCCGGCCGAGGAGCCGATGACGCTGCGGTCGCTGATCACGCCGAGCGACGACGCGTACCTGCGGCTCAAGGCGTACTCCGCGATTGGACAGGGATCGAAGTCTTTCTTCTTCTGGACGTTTGGCCCGACGTATATCGGCACGGAGAACTACTGGTCCGACCTGCGAAGCGAGTACGACGGCATTGCGAAGCTCAGCCGCGCGGTACAGCAGGCGGAGCACGTGCTGCATCCGGCGAAGGTCGTTCGCGACCCCGTCGCGATCCTCTATTCCGTCAGCCACGATCTGTGGCACACGGAGAACGCCGCCGCGTTCGTCGAGAAGCGGCTGCTCTGGCACGCGCTGCGGCACGAGCACGTGCAGCCGGACTTCTTACGCGAGGAGGACGTCGAGGCCGGGCGGCTGAAGGAATACAAGGTGCTGTACGTCACCGACTGGTGCCTGACCCGCGCGGCCTCAGCGCGGATCGACGAGTGGGTGAAGGCCGGCGGTGTCGTGCATCTCTCCGCGGGCGCCGCGACACGCGACGAACACTACGAGCCGTACGTGCCGCCCTACGCCGCCACCGTCTGGCCCGCCGACGCGGCGACTCAACTCAAGGCGGAAGTGCATGCGTACAACGAGCGCGTTGACCTGCCGACGATCAAATCGCTCGACCGCGCGACGGTGGATGTCCTAGGCCTGACCCCGTTTGAGCTGCCCGTGCTGGGATGTCGGCTTGCCCTCCGCGGCGACGTGCGCGAACCGTTCGTCGACTTCTCCGACGGCACGCCCGCCGGTGCAGTGGTCGAGCACGGCGGCGGAAGGGTTATCGCCACGGGTTTTCTGCCCATGCTCGCCTATGGTCAGGGTGCGAACTTCAAGCCCACGACCCTCGAAGAACATTGGCCCACGGAGCCGCGGCGGCTGATCCAGCTTTCCCTGGACGCCGCCGGCGTCTCGCCCGTGGCTCAGTGCGACAAGCCGGTGGTCGAGACGAGCCTGCTCACCGGCCCCGCCGGATCGGCGCTGGTGCTCGTCAATTACACTTACCATCCGATCGATGCGCTGACCGTGGACGTGGAACTGTCGCAGCCGGTCACCCGCGCCACCAGCACCGAGGGGGTCGCCGTCCACATGGAGCAGACAACGAACGGCATACGCCTGCACCTGCCGCTGGCGTGGACCGAAATCATTTTGCTTGAGTAGCCTCTCGCGCCTTTCCCGCCTTGACCGCTTTGTGGGTCACTTCTATCCTCCCCGCCATGCACCCGTCACCCGCGGACATCGAGCAGATCAAGCAGCGGTTCGCGGAGATTTTCGGCGGCGGCGGGAAGGTGCACGTCATCCGCGCGCCCGGCCGCGTCAACCTGACCGGCGAGCATACCGACTACAACGACGGGTTCGTCTGCCCGATGGCGATCGAGCCTGAGGTCCGCATTGCCTGCCGCTCGCGCGACGACGCGAACGTGCGCCTGGCCTCGGCCGCGTTTCCCGGTGAGGTCGCGGCGTTCTCCACATCGGAAAAAATCACCCCCGGCGAGCCGACGTGGGCCAACTACAGCCGCGGCGTCGTCGCTGAAATGCTCGCGGCCGGCATCCCGCTGCCCGGGATGGACGCGCTGATCGTCAACACGCTGCCCGTCGGCGGCGGGTTGTCGAGCAGCGCGGCGATCGAAGTCGGCACCGCGCTGTCCCTGCTCGCGCTGAGTGGACAGACGATGGATCCCGGCCGCATCGCCCTGCTCTGCCAGAAGGCCGAGCACGAATACGCCGGCGTCCCCGTGGGCATCATGGACCAGACCGCCGTCGCGTCGGGCAAGCCGGGTCACGCGATGCTCCTTGACTGCCGCGATTTGTCGAAACAATTCGTCCCGATCGACCCGGCCGAGCTGCGCGTGGTCATCATCAACAGCATGGTCAAGCACGAACTGACCGGCGGCGAATACGCCCAACGCCGCAAACAGTGCGAGGAAGGCGTCCGCCACTTCCAGCAGGACGATCCGTCGATCAAGGCGTTGCGCGACGTGACGATGCAGCAGGTCGAAGCCGCCAGGGGAAACCTCGATGACGTCGTGTGGCGCCGCTGCCGCCACGTGGTCAGTGAAAACGGTCGCACGACCACGGCCGCGACGAAGCTGGCGCAGAAGCAGTACGAGCAAGCCGGCGAGCTAATGCGACAGAGCCACGTTTCGCTGCGCGACGATTACGAGGTCAGCATCCCCGAGCTGGATTTTCTCAGCGACGAGGCGATGAAGGTCAAAGGCGTTTATGGCGCGCGAATGACCGGCGGTGGGTTCGGGGGGTGCATCGTGGCGCTGGCGATACCGCGCAGCGTCGAGCCGCTGAAAGAGCACATCACCAAGGCTTACCAGGATAAGTTCGGCATCACGCCCCACGTCTTCGCGACCACCGCGACGGCAGGCGCCAGCGTGCTCGAGTAACGATTCCAGCGCCCCCGCCATGAGCGAAAACGAAACCGCGGCGCATGTGCTGATGCTCAAGCTTTGGGCGGCAGCAGGTTGTCGATGGCAATCCGTGCCCCCGGCGCCGCCAGCGGCGCCGCCGTCTCCCCGGGCTTGTAAATCGTCGTCGTGCGGTAGGTGAAGCCGAACGGTTTGGTCTCGTCCGCCATCGGATCACGGCGAACTTCGAGCTGCCGGTCGGGCAAGTTGATGATCCAGTGATCCTGCACGTCGGCTTTGGCGTAGAGGCCCGCCTTCCGACGATCGAACAGCAGCGTGGTCAAGCTCACCTCGACCACCAGCAGCGCAGTCGTCGGATGTTCGGTGAAGTCCTCCAGCGCTCCCCGGACCACCGCGATATCCGGCTCCGGGTCCGACGTGGCGGCGATGCTCATCGGCGCCTGCGACCTGACCACATGGTCTTTGCCAAACACGCCGCTCAGAATCGTACTGGTGCGATGGATCGTGGAATAATGAAGTTCTGTCTGCGGCGGCATCTGGACAATCCTCCCCTCGATCAGCTCTACCCGCTGGTCCTGGAACCAACCGAGTTCCGCCATCTGGTAATACTCGTCGCGCGTCCAGCGGCGAGCGCGAGGCTTGGCGTGAGGCAAACGCATCGTCTTCATGGCAAGACGAGTATAACACATGTGCGACGACGGGCAACGCTCGGCTCAACCTCATTGCGGCCAGATTGACTCACCCGGCACGAGCAGTTTATCCACGCAAACCGGCCCCTTCGCATTGACCTGTGACGCACGGCGCGCATCCTATGGCGTGATAGCCCGACCGGATGGCCCCTTCGCGTGGACGGACCCGCGCATCGACATCCGATTTCTTGCCTGAGCGAACCCCATGGAACTTGCCCGACGAACCCGCGGTGATGAATTGTTGAAGCCCGGCGAACTTCTCGCCCTGCGCCACCGGTTGCGCCAGATGTCGGCGAAGCATGACCTCGTCACGGTCATCGCCTGCGCGTTCGACCACCGCACGCGGATGCTCCCGTTCATCTACGCCGACACGCGCATGGCCCCCGCCGGCGTGCGCGCGATCGGGGCGGCACTGGTGGACGCGGGGTTCCCGAAGGCGCGGATCGTACTTCAGCAGTGGAACAAGCGGTTCCGCCCGTCGCGGATGCAGCTCGACGGGCGAACGCCTGATGTGTTCATGGTCTCGACCATGGGCATGCACTCGGACGTGGCAATGAAGCTGATCGACGACGCCCGGCGGATCGACGACGCGCAGCGCCCGCTGATCATCGCCGGCGGGTCGCACGCGGTGTACGAGCCGCACAACCTCTTCAGCGGCGACCCCGCCGCCCCGGGCGGCGCGGACGTGGCGGTCACCGGCGAGGAATTCGTCCTGCTCAGCCTCATGGAAGTGCTGCTCACGTTCCGCACGACGGGCGAATCAATGCGCTCGGCCTTTTACCGCGCGAAGCGCGCCGGGGCGCTGGACGACATCCCCGGCCTGGTCTACCCACGCGGCGAAGAAGAAGGCGTGGCCGAGGAACTCGTCGATACCGGCATCCAGCGCCTCCTCGGCGACCTCGACGAGCTCCCCCACCCCGCCTTGGGCTACGCGCTGCTTGAACCGCCCAGCGGGTCCGACGTGTTGGCATCGCAACCGCTCGCGCCCAACCGCGTCCGCCGCTACTCGCCGCTTAGCTCGCTCGTCATGACCTTCGGCTGCAAGTTCGCCTGCCCCTACTGCCCGATCCCCGCCTACAACCAGCGGCAGCATCGGCTCAAGAGCGGCCAGCGCATCGCCGAGGAAATGTGGCGGCTAAACAAGGAATACGGCCTCCGCTACTTCTTCGGCGTGGACGACAACTTCTTCAACAACAAGAACCGCACGCTGGAAATCGTCGAGACGCTGGCGTCGGCCGAGTTTGAGGGTAAGCCGCTGCGGAACAAGGCACGCTGGTACACGGAAGTGACCGTCCACGACACGCTGATGATGAAGGAGCATTTGCCGCTCATCCGCAAGGCGGGCTGCCGGGCGCTGTGGCTGGGCGTGGAAGACATGACAGCCACCCTCGTCAACAAGGGCCAAAGCGTCGACAAGACCTCCGAGTCGTTCCGCCTCATGCGCGACGCGGGCATCTGTCCCATGCCCATGATGATGCACCACGACACGCAGCCGCTGTATTCGCCGGGCACGAACTACGGGCTGCTCAACCAGATCAAGCTGCTGCGCAAGGCCGGGGCGGTCTCGCTCCAGGTGCTGATGATGACCCCGTCGGCGGGGACGAAGCTCTACGAGGGCACGTTCACCGACGGCCTGGTGCTCGAGCGCGTGGGAGGGCGCGAGGTCAGGCCGTACATGTACGACGGCAACTACGTCATCGCGTCCAAGCACGCCCGCCCGTGGCGGAAGCAGCTGAACATGCTCGCGGGCTACTGCTACTTCTATAACCCGCTGTGGTTCCTCGTCGCCGCCATCCGCAGCAAGACAAAGGTGGGCGGCAAGCCCGCGTGGATGCAGATCGTGGGGATGATGGGGTTAATCCACACCATCCGCCGAACGTCCGGCTGGGCGCTGGGGCTGATGTTCCGGAAGATCGAGCGCCACACGCACCCCCCCGCCAGCTCCATCCCCATGCGCGGCGCGCACGGCGAAGAGGCGACCCACGCGCCCGTGCTGGTCTCGGTGTCCGTCCCGTCGCGCACGCGCCGCGATGTGGCGCTACCGGTTGCCGGTTAGCGAACGCGCTTCCCCGTTTAGCCGCCCCGCTTGCGGGGCGCGTCCCGGTGCGTTGGTCGAAGCGGCGCGATGTTACAGTCCGCGCCCAGCAAGCTGGGCGGCTAAACGGGGGCGCTTTCGTGCGGGGGCATTGTGGCTACTTTCACGGCGCTATGACCACCCCCTTCCGCGACATCCTGCTCAAGCTCTGCCGCCGCGAGGACCTCACGCGCGATGAGGCGCGCGAAGCGTTCCTGCACGTCATGTCCGGCGAGGCGAGCGACGCGCAGATCGCCGCCCTGCTCATGGGGTTGGGGGAAGCGACGCACGCACCGGTGCTCATCTCCGTGTCCATCCCGTCGCGCCCGCGCCGCGATTTGACGCTTCTCGTGGCAGGTTAGAGGTTCTTTGCTGAAGTAAGCGAGGGTATTGGGTGAGAGGTCGAATGCGAAACTTGGTCAGCCTTGCCGTCGTGATTCTATGCCTGATCTGCGCTTGCGCGATTTATCTTACGACGCTGGTTTACCGCGGGAACGAACAACGCGAACGCGCTCATCTCGTAGCGGCGATGGAACAAGAGGTTGCCGATTTGCAGAAGTCGATCGAGCTAATGGAGTGGCGCGCTGGCCAGCTTCCAGAGGAGATTGAGGATCTGGTGGCGCATCCCCTCCCGCTGATTTCGCTGAATCTGGCGGCCTTAAGAAAGATGGCTCCAATAGAACGCGCTCGCATCGAAGCCGCGGCTGCGGCGGACAACGTCGAGGTTCGTCGCAAGCGCGACCGAGACGTCATTGAACTGCGGAAGCAATTAGCTGAACTACCCGGTCAGATCGCGTCGAAGCGGCTGCTTCTCAAGCAACGAGAAGGGGAGTTGAATCGGCTTCGGAGTGCTGTAGTGGGGCCTTGAAATTCATGGCCACGGCCTCTACCGGCGCGAGAATGTGCTAGCGTCATCGGGATCGGACGCGTGAAGAACGTCGCCAAAGGTAGTCGAACTCCGGGTACTGGTGCAGTTTGAAATCGCGCTCGCCTGAATTCTTTTGACACGTCACCCGCCGCACGTCACAGTCTGACCATGCCTAGTCGAGCAAGCAAGCGGCGGGACTTCACGCAGATCGCATTCGCGGTCGCCCAATCCGCGACCGGGGAGGGTCCAAAGATTCGCCCACCTGGTGCGCCACCGGAGAACGATACCCGCAACCCCGCAGCCGTCGCCTTGAGCAAGCTGGGCGCAAGCAAGGGCGGGACGGCGCGGGCAAAGAGTCTGTCGGCGGCAAAGCGGAAGGCGATCGCGAAGAAGGCGTCGGCGAAGCGATGGGGTCATGCGTCTGGCTGATCGTCCGGCTTGTCGTCCGAATACTCGTCCGGCATCTGTGATTCAGCGATATCAAGATTGAAGTTGTAGTCGAACAGCGGAAGCTGCGAGCCGTGCGTGTTGTGTTTATTGTAGGAACGGAACGTGCGATCGTGCAGAAGAGATTCGCCGCGAATGCTTCGTCTCCATTGCTGACCGGAAAGGCGAGCATGTTCTGGCTTGGCCTCGAACAACGGTGCCCACCTAGAAAACAATTCGCCCTGCGGGTTCTTGTAGCGCGCTCCTAGGTTTGCGCGCACATCGTTTCCATCCGGGTCCTCCATCCGTTGTGCGCGCAGGGCGTCGGTCAGTTCCGCTTTACACCGCAGCAACTTGCTCTTTGGCTTCTCGGTGTACTGGCCGGTATCGACCAGCCATTGCGCGACTTCGAGAGGATCGTACTCGGTAACCCCGTGGAGCTTCATGAACTCCCGCGCCGCGTTCTGGTAATACTCGCGCTTTGATCCCCGGCGAAAATGCTTAGCCATTGTGCGCCTCTAAACAGACCCCGGCGAAATATCGGTTCCCCAACCATCCGCCAGCGCCGTGCTGACGACGTGTTCCCTGATCTTGGGGAGCATTCCTCGATTTGCGCCGAATCCCATTTCAGCACGGTGCTGAAGTTGCCCGACGATGATTCCGGGATGAATCTTAATCCGGTGGGCAAATTGAATGATGGTCGGTCGCGCGTACATCGGGCCGAAACGTCGGATAAAGGAGTCAATTTCTTCTGGCGGTATTAACGCAGCGGCAGCGCCGAGATCAGCGCGACGCTCCGCTTCGTCCTTCATCAGCGGCTGTTCCCGTTCTTCCACAGACAAGTCCGTGTCCACGGACAGAGAATCGCGATTCTCGATATGCGTGACCTCATGCATCAGCGTGAACCAGAAATAATCGATGCGGTCGAAGCGCAGTGAAACCGCGATCACTGGCGCGTCGTCATCGATCCAGAAGGCTGCGCCGTCGATCTTTGCACCCGGCAATGGTTCAACCACGACGAATCGAATTCCGAAGTTTCTCATCAGATCAGAAACCTTGCTCGCCTCTGCTGGGTAGGCAGCGAGTGTGCGCAGTTTCCGTTTCAATTCACCTATTCGCCTAGCATCAAATGTCGGAACCTGAAAGGCCTCAGCCAACTCTCGGGCGCGAAAGCACCATGCGCGCTGAGGCTGAGTGAGATCATCCAGCGGTGCCGTTCGTCTGGTCGCCACCGGGAAGACGGGCTTCTCATCCAGCGACGACACTCGGAAGAATCGCTCAAGTTCCTCCTGAAGCTCGGTAACATTCTTGGTGTTCTTGATCCATCCTCGTCGCTGCATGTCTTTGATCGGCGCGAACTCGAAAACCTTTACTCTGCGCTCGACCTCTCCGATGTTTTCCTGAATTTTCGACAGCCGGTGCGATGAATCCAGATTCATCCAGTAGTCGGGGGTGGTCTTAAATGCGGCGGCGAGCGCAACGGCCATTTCTGGGCTAATCCCCCGCTGATTATTCAGTATGTCGATGATTTGCTGGCGAGAACGCCCCGTGATTTGCGCAAGTTCCTCCTGTGTCCAACGCTTCTCCGTAAGCAATTCGCGCAGGCGGTCGCCTGGGGACATCGGCGTATCCTCAAATAGTTTTACCTGCCTTGGCTCCATTGGCGGTATTAGACCATAGAGCTTGTTTGGATGCAAGTAAAGATGTAAACTACTTCTTTACATTTTACTTGACATATCATGCACGAGCAAGCATAATGTGCAGTATGAATAAGCTTGGAACCGCTACCCGAACGCTGATCGTCAAGGCGTTGGTCGACGGCATGGGCGTGAATGCCCCTTGCCGATTGACCGGCGCGGCCAAGCACACCGTCTTGAAGCTGCTCTCTGAAATCGGCGAGGCATGCGCGAAGTACCACGATGAACACGTCCGCAACGTCAAAGCTCGTCGCGTTCAGTGCGACGAAATCTGGTCGTTCTGCTACTCGAAACAGAAGAACGTGCCGGACGAATACAAGGGCGTGTTCGGCTACGGCGACGTGTGGACCTGGACCGCGATCGAGGCCGATTCAAAGCTGATCGTCAGCTACATGATCGGCCTGCGCGACGGCGGGTACGCGACGGAGTTTATGCAGGACGTGGCGGATCGCCTGGCGAATCGCGTGCAACTGACGACGGACGGCCTAAAGGCGTATCTGGACGCCGTGGAGGGGGCGTTTGGCGGCGACATCGACTACGCGCAGCTCATCAAAATCTACGGCCCCGCCGCTCCGGGAGCGGCCCGTTATAGTCCGCCCGCATGCATCGGCTGCGAGCGTAAGGACGTGACTGGCACCCCCGAACGCAAATACGTTAGCACCAGCTTTGTCGAGCGGCAGAATCTCACGATGAGGATGGGAATGCGGCGATTCACGCGGCTAACGAACGCCCACTCGAAAAAGATTGAGAATCATGCCCACATGATCGCGCTCTATTTCATGCACTACAATTACTGCAAGATTCATTCGACGCTGCGGGTGACGCCCGCGATGGAAGCCGGTTTGACCGATCACGTTTGGGAGATCGAAGAATTGCTCGCCTTGTTGGACTGATTTTTATTTTCCGGTCAAACTGCACCAGTACCGAACTCCGGGAACGAACACGACTTAGGCGACTCACGCCTTCCCGATGACACCCGCGGCCATTCCGATAAGATGTCCGCCGAAATGACTCTCTTCCGCGACATCCTGCTCAAGCTCTGCCGGAGAGAGGATTTAACGCGCGACGAGGCGCGCGAGGCGTTCCTGCACGTCATGTCCGGCGAGGCGAGCGACGCGCAGATCGCCGGGCTGCTCGTCGGGCTGGCGGCAAAAGGGACGACGGCCGAGGAGTTGATCGGCGCCGCGACCGTCATGCGCGAGAAGGCAGTGCCCATCGGGTGCGACGGTTCTGCGGAGGTGATCCTCGACACCTGCGGCACGGGCGGTGACGTCCGCGGGACGTTCAACATCTCCACCGCCGCCGCCATCATCGCCGCGGCGTGCGGGGTGAAGGTCGTCAAGCACGGCAACCGCTCGGCGTCGAGCAAGTCCGGCTCGGCCGATGTGCTGGAAAAACTCGGGCTGAAGCTCGAGCTGGCGCCGGGGCAACTGAAAGACTGCATCACCGCCGCGGGCATCTGCTTTGCCTTTGCGCGCAGCCACCACCCGGCGATGAAGTTCGTCGCGCCCGTCCGCACGGCGCTGGGCATCCCCACCATTTTCAACCTCCTGGGCCCATTGACCAACCCCGCCCGCGCGCGACACCAGTTGCTGGGCGTGTTTGCCCCGGAGCTGACCGACAAACTCGCGACCGTCCTGCGCGGGCTGGGCAGCGCCCGCGCGTGGGTCGTGCACGCCCAGGACGGCCTGGACGAGCTTTCGACGCTCGGCCCCACGCGCGTCAGTGAGCTGCGCGACGGCGACATTCACACGTGGACGTTCGACCCCAGCTCCGTCGGCATTCCGTACGCGCGGCTGAGCGATCTCCAGGTGAACAGCGTGGACGAAGCCGCCGGCGCGATGCGCCGGGTGTTCGCGGCGGAGCCGGGTCCGCTTTACGACATCGCCGCCCTCAACGCCGCCGCGGCGCTGGTTGTCGCGGGTCGCGCGGAGGGGATTGGCGAGGGGCTGACGCTGGCGCGGCGAGCGCTTGACGCGGGTCGCGCGCGGGAGACCCTCGAGAAGCTTGTCGCGTGTTCGCAGCGCGGGGCGTGAAGCGTCAATGCGAAACCGCAAGCGCCGCCGGATCCGCCGCGGCGGTCGGACCTTCGCTTGTGATTTCGCACCGTGCGTTAGCGCGACATCGGTAACGTCGTCGGAACCTCCATCTCCCCCACCGGCCCACCCGTCAGCTTCGCGCCCGCCCACCACCCCAGAACCACGCCGATGACCAGTCCGATAACCCGCCCGGGCTTCCACCTTCGTCTGCGTGTCGCGGCCGTGTCCATTGCCCGTAACCGTATCCGCATCCACCACTTAATACAGCGTCAGGGGCGGGGAAGTGAATTTCCCCTTTCCCAAACCCCCGCCGACCGTCAAAATGCCGTCATGCTGCGTTCTCCCGCAACACTTCCCTCGACGAAAAACGCGATGATCGCTGACTCCCTGTCGCCGCTCGTCCGCGGCAAGCGCATTGACTTGCACTGCCACAGCGACGCCAGCAACCGGGCCGCCGAGGTCGTCCTCAACGCGATCTCCTGTCCCGAGTGTTACAGCGCCCCGGCGGAGGTGTACGCGCAGGCGCGCCGCCGGGGGATGGATTTCGTCACCATCACCGATCACGACTGCATCGACGGCGTTCAGAAAATCACCGACCGCGGCAACGTCCTCGTCGGCGAAGAGCTGACGTGCTGGTTCCCCGAGGACCGCTGCAAGCTGCACGTGTTGGTTTGGGGGATCACACGGGCGCAGCACGACGCGCTCCAGACACGCGCGAGCAACGTTTACCACGTCGCGGAGTACGTCGAGAGCAACCGCATCGCCCATGCCGTCGCCCACCCGATCTACCGCCAGAATGACAAGCTCGAGCGCTGGCACCTTGAACGGCTGCTGCTGATCTTCAAAGGATTCGAGTGCCTCAACGGCGCTCACAGCGGCCTGCATCGCGACGCATTCGAGCCGGTGCTGGAAAAGCTCACGCGGCAGGAAATTCAGCGCTTGAGCGAGACGCACAACCTCAGCCCCCGCTGGCCGGAACCGTGGATCAAGTCGCGTACGAGCGGGAGCGACGACCACGGGCTGCTCAACATTGGGCGGACGTACACCGTGTTTCCCGACGAGGTGCAGACGGTCGACGATGTTCTCAACTGCCTGCGCGACGGGCGCTGCCGGCCCGCCGGGGAGACGGGGTCCAGCGCCAAGCTCGCCCACGCGTTTTACGGCATCGCGATCCGTTACTACACGCGGCACATCCTCACCGGCCGCTCGCCGAACCTGGTGACGACGATCCTCCAGACGATCGTCGGCGAGCGGTCCGCGCCGACGCGGTGGCAGTGGATCAAGCTCGGCGCCAAGCACAGGCTGAAGAAGGCCGGCCGGCGCATCGCCGCGCCATTCCGTCGAACCCAGGAACCGAAATTCGGCACCGAGCGACTCAAGCGGCTGTTTCTCAACTCCGCGAAAAGCCGGATGGGCGAGCACCCCGCCCTGCGCGACGTGCTGACGACCGGCCTGCCTCCGCTGGGCGAGCACGAGGAGATGTTCCGCTTCGTTTCGTCGATCAACCGCGACGTCACGCAGGGCGTCGCCGACGCGATCAACAATTCGATCGACGACGCGAGCTTCACGGGGCTGTTCGATTCGATCGGCGCCGTCCTCGCCCACCAGTTCGTGCTGATGCCCTACTACTTCGCCGTCTTCCATCAGAACAAGGAGCGGCACCTCCTGCGCGAGATCACGCGGCAGCACACGAAGAAGGATCCGCAGACTCTGCGCGTCGGGCTGTTCACCGACACGCTGGACGACGTCAACGGCGTCGGCCGGTTCCTCCGCGACATGGCCGAGCAGGCGCAGCGCAAGGGCCATCACTTCATTGTGCACACCAGCACGGACACCCCGCGCTTCGACCTGCCCAACCGCAGGAACTTCATCCCGCTGTTGTCGCGCCCCCTGCCCTACTACGAGGACTTAAAGCTCCACCTCCCCCCGGTGCTGGAGATC
Source organism: Tepidisphaerales bacterium (assembly GCA_038233535.1). Taxonomy (GTDB): domain Bacteria; phylum Planctomycetota; class Phycisphaerae; order Tepidisphaerales; family Tepidisphaeraceae; genus DASYWJ01. The sequence continues at coordinate 16,098 of JBBSLV010000022.1, forward strand.
CTGGAGTGGGCCGACCGCCAGCAGTTCGACGCGATCCACATTTCCACTCCCGGCCCGATGGGCCTCTGCGGCTGGCTGGCGAGCAAAATGCTCCGCGTGCCGCTGGTCGGGACGTACCACACGGATTTCCCGGCCTACATCGACAGCCTCACGGGCGATCACCGCATCGTGAACGGCGCGGTCGAGTACTTCAAGATTCTCTACGGCCAGATGTCCGCCGTCTTCTCGCGCAGCCGGACATACCGGTTCAACCTGCGCGACCTGGGCGTGCCCGATGAGCGGATGCTGTCGATCCTGCCGGGCATCAACACCGAAAAATTCAACCCGCGGCACCGCGACGACGCGGTCTTCGCGCGGCTGGGGATCAAAGAGCCGCGCCGCGTGCTCTACGCGGGTCGCGTAAGCATCGAGAAGAACCTCCCGCTGCTGGTTGAGGCGTTCAGGAAGCTCGCCGCGTCGCGCCGCGATACGGCGCTGGTCGTCGCCGGCGACGGCCCGTACCTCGCGGAGATGAAAGCGGCGCTGAAAGATTGCCCCGCCTACTTCCTCGGCTTCCAGACCGACGTCGAGCTGGGCCCGCTGTACGCGAGCAGCGATTTGTTCGTTTTTCCGTCGCGCACGGACACGCTGGGCCAGGTCGTCATGGAAGCCCAGGCGTCGGGTTTGCCCGTTCTTGTCAGCGATGAGGGCGGCCCGAAGGAGACGATGGACGACGGGCTGACGGGGTTGATCGTGCCCGGCCGTGATGCGCACCGGTGGTGCGTCGCGATGGAAGAGCTGCTCGCCGACGAACCCCGCCGGTTGCGCATGGCGCGCACCGGTCCGCAGCGCATCGCCCGATTTTCGCTGGAGAAGACGTACGAGAGCTTCTGGGCCGAGCACGTCGCGATCGTCGAGCCCCCGGCGCAGGGCGAGGTGGATGTGTCGCACACGCCGTGGTCGCCGGTGCAGGTTTGATGCGAATCAGGCGTTAATCGGGCGCGAGGTCAAACC
>JBBSLV010000023.1:0-17036 GCA_038233535.1 Tepidisphaerales bacterium
CCGGCAACAGCATGGCGGCGGCTGCGCCGAGAACCGCGCCCAACCCCGCGCCGGTGGCGGCGCCGGTCATGGCACCGCGGCCGTCTTTCGTGCCCTGGGCGTCGGTGATCATCCCGCCCCGGACCGCCTCGTCGCCACGGATGGCGAAGCCGAGTTGATCGTTCTTGAAGTTGTTGCGTTCCAGTTCATCGACGGCCCGCTCGGCCGCAGTGCGGTCCTCGAACACGCCGACGAGCGTAGTGCGCGGAGTGGTGTTTTCCATGATGTCTGCCTCCTGCATGAACACGCGCCGCGACAAAATGCCGAAGGTTCCGGGGCGTTCCGGAACATTCAACATAATGCCGACACGTGGAAGGGGTAACGTGCAAACGCGGTGCCGGATGAGGACGATTCAGACGCACGAAATCCCAGTGCTTCGGATTTCGTGCTCTCCTCAAAAGTGGATGGCGCGCTTGTCGACCGCCAGCGCCGCTTCCTTGATCGCTTCGGGGAGCGTGGGGTGGGCGTGGACGGAGCGGGCGATGTCTTCGCAGCTTGATGCGAACTCGATGGCCACGGCGCCCTCGGCGATGAGGTCCGAGGCGCGGGCACCGAGGATGTGCATGCCCAGCAACCGGTCGGTCTGCGCATCGCCAATGATCTTGACCATGCCTTCGGTCGCATCCATCGCGCGGGCGCGGCCGTTGGCGGTGAAGGGGAACTTGCCCACGCGGATCTCGCCGTGCTTGGTCTTCGCTTCCTCTTCGGTCAATCCCACCGACGCCAGCTCCGGGAACGTGTACACGACGTTGGGCACGGCGAGGTAGTTCACATGCCCGGCCTTGCCCGCTAAAAGTTCAGCGCAGGCGGACCCTTCTTCTTCCGCCTTGTGGGCAAGCATCGCGCCGCCGATGACGTCGCCGATCGCATAAATGCCGGAGACGTTGGTCTCGAAGTGGCTGTTCACCGTGATAAACCCGCGCCCGTCCATCGCCACGCCGATCTCGCGCAGACCGAGCGACTGCGTGTATGGGCGCCGGCCGATGGCGACGAGCAGTTTGTCGGCTTCCTCGACCTTGGTCGTCTCCCCGCTCTTCCACGAGAGCTTCACCCGGCCGCCCTCAATCGTCGCGCCTTGCGCGCCGGTGTTGAGGCGGAAGGTGATGCCCTGCTTCACCAGCGACCGCTGGAGGGCCGTCGTCATCTCGCGATCCATCAGCGGGAGGATGCGGTCGAGAAATTCGATGACGACGACTTCCGAGCCGAGCCGGCTCCAGACGGAGCCTAATTCCAGCCCGATCGCGCCGGCGCCGATGACCAGCAGCTTCTTCGGCACTTGCGTGAACGTGAGTGCCTCGGTCGAGCTGACGATGTGCTTGCCGTCGAAGGGGATCGACTTCAGCTCAATCGGCGCGCTGCCCGTGGCGACGAGGATTTTCGACGCCGTGACCGTGCGTTTGCTTCCGTCGTCGCCCGTCACCTCGACCGAGCCGACGCCGCTCACGCGGCCCATGCCCACCACGTGCTGGATCTTGTTCTTCTTGAACAGCCCCGCGACGCCGCGCGTGAGGCTGGTGACGACGCCGTCCTTGCGCGCCATCATCGCCTTCAGGTCCAGCTCCACGCCCGACGCCTTGATGCCGTGATGAGAGAAGTGGGTCGTGGCCTGCTGGTACAGCTCGGAGGAGTCGAGCAACGCTTTGCTGGGGATGCAGCCGACGTTGAGGCACGTGCCGCCGAGCGAGTCGTCTTTCTCGACGCAGGCGACGTTCATGCCCAGCTGCGCCGCGCGAATGGCCGCGACGTACCCGCCCGGGCCGGCGCCGATGACGATCAGATCGAAGTGGTTGTTGTCACCCATAGGTCGGGGATTCTAGGGTCACGACGCCGGGAGGGCGAGACGGGTGCATGACAGATTCGGCGGCGGACTTTCGCGCCGGCGACGCCTCACGCAGTCGCGCAATCTTAGCGCGCAAACAGGTTGATTCGCCGAATGAAGGATGTAGCCTGCTCACGCGGCAATGGACGCCGTCATTTCAGGGCAGTTCAACAAGGATGTCGCGATGGGCAGGCGCGGGTGGAACGGAATTCTCTTCGAATCGCTTGAAAACCGTCGCCTGATGGCGGGCGATGTGGCGGTGCATGTCAGCAAAGGGGAGCTCTTCCTCACCGGCGACGACGCCGCCAACGCGATCGTTATTGAGCGCCAGCCTGACCACACGACGACGTTCCTCATCACGCCGACCGACGGCACGACGGTCAACGGCTCGGCAGACCCGCTCGTCGTCGAGGACGTCCGCGGAATGCTCCTCAACCTCGGCGGCGGCGACGATGCGATCACCCTCGACAACATCCGCCTCTTCGGCACCGTCACCATCGACGGTGCCGACGGCGACGACGCGATCCTCGTCCGCTCCTCGCGCATCACCGGCGACCTGACGATCACGGGCGGCGCGGGCGTGGACACGCTGGCCGTCCGCAAGTCCACCATCCAGCGCAACCTGCACCTCGACGGCGGGCTGGGCAAAGACAGGTTCCACCTCTGGACGCTCGACGTGCAGAGCCGCCTGACCCTCTCCGACACCAGCGGCGTCAGCCTGATCGAAATCAGCAAGCTCACGGTCGATGGCCCATCGTACGTGCGCACCGGCAACTCGATGGACTTCGTCAACATCGACGTCTCCACGTTCCACTCGACGGCGGTGTTCACCACGAAAGGCCAGGACGACCAGGTGAAGGTGCGCGGGACGGTGTTCTTCGATGAAGCGCCGGTCCTCGGCGGCGCGGGGGACAACGCGGTCGACCGCCAGGTGATCCTCAGCTGGGACTTCCGCGATGCGGAGCAGGGGTGGCAACCGGGATTCGTGGACTACACCGCCTACCGGCTGCGCCGCCAACCGGACGGCGAACTGAAGCAGATTCCAGAGGATGAAGCGCGATACCGGTTCCGCTCCGAGCTTCGCGCGCTTCCACCTGAAACCGGGGTGGCGGGAACGGGCTTTTACATGTCCGGGATCAACTTTTCAGATGATCTGATGATGTACCTGACTAAGGAGTTGGGTTCGTCGCAAGGGTTGGTCGCAGGCGCCTCCTATTCGCTGGAATATAAGATCAAGTTCGCCTCGGCCGTTCGAAGCGGCTTTTTCGGTGGCGTCGACTACCTCAAGGCAGGGGCGGCAGATCGCAAGCCGCAGCGCCTGATCATCGACGGCTACTACCGCTCGAACTACGACAAGGGGAACCAGGCGCGAGGCGGCACCGAGGTCTCACTGGTGGGAAACACCACCAACGGCGCAGGGCCTTCAGACCCTCCCGGATGGCGCATCGTGACGCGGCAGCCCCGCCACACGCATCCCGTCCGAACGGATGCTACCGGAAACTTGTGGCTCATCGTGGGGACGGAAGCCACGTTCGAGTCGGGAACGACTTACTATTACGCCGCCATCTCCGTCAGCTTAACACCCCTTGAGGCGGCTCCCTCCAATCAAATTGTTTCGAAGTCGGAAAAGGGACATTTCTGATTTCGCAGGTCGCGGGAGTCGGGAGCCGGGAGTCGCAACGAAATCAGAAATGTCCCCTTTTCTGACTCTTTTCCGACTTTCCGACTCCCATCGCATACATGCCGCGCTCCATCACGTGCATCCGATGCTCCATCCAGTGCATCCGATGCTCCATCCAGTGCATCCGATGCTGCATCCAGTGCATCCGATGCTGCATCGCGTGCGTGCCGCGCTGCATTTGATGCGTGCGATGCTCCATCGCATGCGTGCCGCGCTCCGTGGAATGGCGGCATTCAGACGGGTGCGGGACGGTTTTCCCCGGAAACGGGCTGAAAAACGCCGTTTGGCGCAGGGGGAGCGCGAATGCGCGGGTGGGTTGGCCGGTCGAATGAACAAACGAACCCGCGGACTCGTCGTCCGCGGGGTTCGTTGTCTTCGTCACCGGCGGTGTTTCGGAAGCCGGTGGGGCCGGCATCCGGACCTCATCGAGAACGGTTGATGACGCGGGGGCGGCTCGCGAGTACATTTCCGCCGAACGTCCCGACGCCGACAGGGAGAAATTGCGTTGCCGACCGATTTCGTGCGATCGACCTGGTGTGCCCTGTCCGTCATCGTGGCATGCGGAACCTCCGCATGGGCGGCGCGGAACGAGCCCGAACCGTTCTCGCTGCGCGACGCGAACGTTTCCGAAGCCGCCGAATCCCCGCCCGCCGTCGCCGATCCGTTGATTGATCCGTTTGATAAGGGCTCCTGGTCGATCTACGCGCACGGGACGTATTATCTCGACCTTGAGGACAACGGCATCACGGTCGGCTTCGGCACGGTCGGGGTGGGCTATTACTACAGAAACGACTGGTCCTGGAATTTTCAGCTCGCCGGCTACGACCTTCAGCAGGACGAGCAGCCTGACAAATACGGCGGCAGCTTCGACGTCGTGCTCCGCGGGCACTTCATCAACCGCGACCCCTGGACGATCTTCATCGACGGTGGGGCGGGCATCTTTTATTCCGACCGGGCGTTCCCCGCGGGGGGCACGCACATCAACTTCACGCTGCAAGCGGGGTTCGGCGGGACCTACCGGTTGAATGAGGACACGCATCTGATGGGCGGCGCGAAGTGGTTCCACATCTCCAACGCCCGCCGCAACGGCCGCGACCGGAACCCGCACACGGATGGGATCGCGTTTTATCTGGGGGTGATGTGGACGCGGTGAGGCGTTCCGTGTGGCGTCAGGTCTACGACCGATCAAGGGGCGGACTCCCAATCCTCGATTGAAAGCCCCGGTACGCGCGACAGGTGTCGAACGTTATGCGTGACGAGAATGAGACCGTTGGCCAGCGCGATGGAAGCGATCAACACGTCGTTCACGTCGATGCGCTCGCCGGCCGCCTCTTCCCTGACGATCGAACAGGCCACGATGTCTCCTGATCGCGACGCTGCAATGCGTCGTGAAACGCCACTCGTGCCTCGGGATCGGAGGTGTGACACGCAGGCATTGGTATCAAGCAGATGCGTCACTCAAGGGGCTCACGTTTAGCGTACTCCCACCTTGGCGGCAGTTCCAAGTCGGGAATGCTTCCCGCGGTGCGCTCGATGATGGCCTGATATTCTTCCTGAGTGAGCACCGGTTTCGTGAGGGTGACGACGACCTCGACTTCGGCCCCCGCATCGATCATGCCAACGGGGACCGTGATGTTGCCGTCGGGACCGACGCGGGCGCGGGTTCGAATCTGGGTCATGTTGGGCTCCTTCACCCCGATTCTATACCTCCAGCATCAACCGCGACGGATCCTCGATGTACTCCTTCAACCTTACGAGGAAACTCACCGATTCTTTGCCGTCCACCAGCCGGTGGTCGTAACTCAACGCGACGTACATCATCGGGCGGATGACGATCTGGTCATTGATCACGACGGCCCGCTTCTGGATCGCGTGCATGCCGAGGATGCCGCTTTGCGGGGGGTTGATGATCGGCGTCGAGAGCAGCGAGCCGAACACCCCGCCGTTGGTGATCGTGAACGTGCCGCCGGAGAGTTCCTGAAGGCCGAGCTTGCCTTCGCGCGTCGCCAGGGCGAGGCGCTTGATCTCGCTCTCGATCTGGGCAAAGCCCAGGCGCCCGATGTCGCGCAGGACGGGAACAGCCAGTCCGCGGTCGGTGCTGACGGCGATGCCGAGGTTCACGTGCTGGTGATAAACGACGTCGTCGCCGTCGATCTGCGCGTTGACGCGCGGGAACTCCTTCAGCGCGAGGACGACGGCGCGGGCGAAGAAGCTCATGAAGCCCAGTCCCACGCCGTGGAGCTTCTCGAACTTCTCCTTGTACTTGGCGCGGAGCTCGAAGATGGATGTCATATCCAGTTCGTTGAAGGTGGTGAGGATCGCGGCCGTCTGTTGGGCCTGGACGAGCCGCTCGGCGATCTTCTTGCGGATCCTGGTCATGGGGACGCGCTTGGTGCCGTCGCCGTCGAAGCTCCCGGCCGTCGCGGGTCCCGGCGCGGACGGCGCGAGCGGGCGCGTCTGGTCCTCGCGAATTTCGTCGGCGTCGCCGGTGGGCGAGTCCTTGGATTCGGCGAGGCGCATCGCGTCTTCCTTCGTCACCTTCCCGCCGGGGCCGGTGCCTTTGAGGTTGGCGGGATTGAGCTTGCTCTCCTCGACGATGCGACGGACGGACGGGCGGAAGTCGTCCGCGGCTTGCGCGGAACCCTTGTTCGTCGCGGCGGGCGCGGTGATGGGGGGCGACGCGGGCTTCGTCGGCGCGGCGACCTGCCCCCCGTACCCCGCGCCGCCCGGCGCGGGAGCGCTGCCGCCCGGCGAAGCCGGGGGTTTTGTCGGGGTCGCCGTCGTCGTTGCCGTTTTCGCCGCTTGCGGTTTCGCATTTCCAGCGCCCGCGCCGGCTTCGTCGATGCGCGCGATCGTGTCGCCGATGGCGACGGTGTCGCCCTCATTCTTCACGCGCCGCAACACGCCCGCCGCCGGCGCGGGGACGTCGACGTTCGCCTTGTCCGTCTCCAGCTCGGCCACGGGTTCCTGCTCGGCGACGGTGTCGCCGTCGTTCTTGTGCCACTTGATGAGCACGGCTTCGCGGACCGATTCGCCGAGCGGGGGAACGTCTACGTTGGTTGGCATAATCTTCTCGTTCCGGGGGAATGTTGATTGTTGATAGTCGAGGGCGCATTGGAATCGAGAGCTGCATCGACAATCCACACATCCTCAGCGTTGCACCACGAAAAATATCAGTCCGGCAACGGCCAGCGCGATGAGCGCAGCCGCAATCGTGACTCGGATGATCCGCGCGTCATCCCAAGGCGTCTTCGGCTTCGGCGGGGCTGAAGACAGCGGGTCGGATGGGCCAAAGATAGTCGCCGATGAATCGCTCACCAAAGGCGATGCCGTCTCGACGATGTGCGGCGGTGGCACAGGAGCAGGTTCGGGAGCGGATTGCAACTTCACGACCCGCGTCACAATGATCCCTTCTAATTCCGCCTTCGCCCGCGCGTTCCCGTCGCTCGCCGCATGGCAGTACCATCGCGTGTCCATTCGCGACTCCCGATCTACTCCGTCCACCTGAAAACGTCCTTCAGCGTCATCGTCGTCGCTAGGCACCGCAACGTCCACCGGTTCGTCGTTCTCGCGGATCACGTCAAACGCGCGCGGCGGGGGGCGAAGCTGGGCTCGTGGTTGTTGCGGCGATTCTCTGAGCGCCCGCGGCGAGTTGCGCGGCACCATGCCCCCGACACCGCAAGACGGACAGACATGTTTCGCGGCGGCATGCCGCCAGATTTCGTAGATGATCCAAGCCGGAAAGAACAGGAGCAATAGAAGAACTCCAACGGCACCCGATCCTTGGTAATAGGAACTCGAAAAGCCGACGGCACCACAGGAGGGACAGTACATTTCGTTCTCCACTGCCTTCCCTTCCCTATCACGTCAAACCCCTGCGCCCCGGGTCCCGCGAGGCCGCGGTGTAACCGGGGGGAAGCGTCCTGGGCCACGCCTCCCACAATGAACGTTCCCCAACGACTATCCCCATTTTGACAATCGACTTTCAACACGTTTATCCATCCACCTGCTGCGTCGCCGGCGCCGTCGCGGGCGCTTGTTTGACCGATTCCTTCACCGGCGCGTCGCGCGGCGCGAGTTCCATCGCGTGGGCGACGAGCTCGGCCTCCTCGATCTGGTGCATCTTCATCGAGCCGACGGCCGGGCTGGCGGCTTCCTCGCGGCCGATGTAGGTGATGACCTGGTCGGGCAGCATCTGCCGCAGCCGCGGCTCGATGAACCGCCACGCGCCGCGATTTTGCGGCTCTTCCTGGACCCAGCAGATTTCCGCAGCCCGGCCATATTTGTCGAGCGCGGCGCGGACCTCGGCTTCGGGGAACGGATAGAGCTGCTCGATGCGGACGATCGCGACGTCGCTCTGCCGGTTCGCCTTCTCGCGCGCCTGCGCCAGCGTGTAGTAGACCTTGCCGCTGCACAGCAGCACGCGCCGTACGCGGTTGCGATCCGGACCGTTCGGGTCGTCAATTACGTTCTGGAATGTCCCGTCGGTGAGTTCCTCGATGCGCGAGCTGCTCGGCTCGTAACGCAGGAGGCTCTTGGGCGTCATCAGCACGAGCGGCTTGCGGAATTTGCGGTGGATCTGCCGCCGCAGCAGGTGGAAATATTGCGCCGCCGTCGTCGGGACGCATACCTGGATGTTGTTCTCCGCGCAGAGCGAGAGGAACCGGTCGAGATAGCCGTTGGAGTGCTCGGGCCCCTGGCCTTCGTAGCCATGGGGGAGGTTGAGCACCAAGCCGCTCATCAGTTGCCATTTGCTTTCGCCGGCGACGAGGAACTGGTCGATGATGGGCTGAGCGCCGTTGACGAAATCTCCGAACTGCGCTTCCCAGATCACGAGCGGGCGCGGGTCGGCCAGCGTATACCCGTACTCGAATCCGAGCACCGCCATTTCTGAGAGGATCGTGTTGGTGATGATGATGTGGCCCTGGTCCTTGGAGAGGTGGGCCAGGGGGACGTAGCGGTTGCCGTTCTCGTAGTCGTAGAGGATGGCGTGGCGGTGGCTGAACGTGCCGCGCTCGACGTCCTGGCCGGTGATGCGGACCCAGTGCCCCTCGAGCAGCAGCGTGCCGGCGGCGAGCATCTCGGCGGCGCCCCAGTCGATGCCCCGGCCGCTCTCGACCATCTGCCTGCGGTTGGCCAGCAGCTTGATCAGCTTGGGGTGGACGGTGAACTCCGCCGGCGTCTTCGTGGTGGCTTCGACGACGCGCTTGAGCACGTCGCGCGGGACGCTCGTCTTCGCGCTCCAGTCGTCGCCCGCGCGCGTCATGCCCTTCCACACCGGGCCGAGGCTGACGTTGCGCTGCCGCGGCTTCTGCTCCTTGGCCAGCCCCTGCGCGCTCGTGAGCCGGCTGATGACCTCTTTCTTCATCGACTCGTGGTCTCCGGCCGTGACCCGGCCCTCGGCGATCAGCCGCTCGGCGTACAGCTCGCGCACGCTCTTGTGCTTGTCGATCTCCTTGTACATCACCGGGGACGTGAACGACGGCTCATCCGTCTCGTTGTGCCCGTGGCGGCGGTAGCACCACATGTCGACGATTACGTCCATCTTGAACTGCTCGCGGAATCCGATCGCCAGCCGCGAGGCATGCACGACGGACTCAGGATCGTCTCCGTTGACGTGGAAGATCACGGCGCCGATCGACTTGGCAATGTCCGTCGGGTAGGGGGTGAAGCGGATTTGCTTCGGGGTTGCGGTGAACCCGATCTGGTTGTTCACGATGAGGTGGATCGTTCCGCCGGTGCGGTATCCAGGCATCTCGGAAAGGCCCAGCGTTTCCTGCACGATGCCCTGCCCGGTGAACGCGGCGTCGCCGTGCAGCGTGATGGGGACGACGCGGTTGCGATCGGCGTCGCCGAGGTACGTCTGCTTCGAGCGGACGATCCCCTGCATGACGGGATTGACCAGCTCGAGGTGCGACGGGTTGGGCGAGAGCAGCAGGTGGACCTTTTTGCCCGACATGGTGGGACGGTCGTTGGTATACCCGAGGTGGTACTTCACATCGCCGTCGCCTTCGGAGGCGTCTCGCTTATTCGTGCCTTCGAATTCGGCGAGGATCACTTCGTAGGGCTTGTTCATCACATGCGCCAGCACGCTAAGCCGCCCGCGGTGGGCCATGCCCAGCACGGCTTCTTCCACGCCCAGCGTCGCGCCGTCCTCGATCAGCGTGTTGATCAGCGGGATGAGCGCTTCGGCGCCTTCGAGGCTGAAGCGCTTCTGTCCGATGTAGCGCGTGTGCAGGAACTTCTCGAACTCCTCCGCCGCGACGAGCTGAAACAGGATGGCCCGCTGCTCGGCGGGGGTGAAGTTGGGCCGGTTGTAGCTCGGCTCCATCTTCTGCGCCAGCCAGTCGCGCTGCTGCTTGTCGGGGATGTCCATGTACTCGACGCCGATCGTGCGGCAGTACGTCATGCGCAGCTTCTCGATCAGGTCGCGCAGCGTGCCGTCGAAGTGGCCCAGGAACGAACCGGGAACCACCTTCTTGTCGAGGTCCGCGCTGGTCAGCCCGAACTCCGAGAGGTTCAGCAGCGGGTGGACGGGGCGATCGTGGCCCAACGGGTCGAGCTTGGCGACGTAGTGCCCCAGTTCGCGGTAGCTGTGGACCAGGTCGTAGACACCCGTCGTGAACAGCCCCTCCCCGTGCGCGGGCTCCCCAGGGTGCGTCCCGCCGGGCGTCTGGCTGCGGGCGGCGCCGGCGTCGAAGCCGGCGAAGAACGCGCGCCAGTGCTCTTCGACCATGCGGGGGTCGCGCTGGTAGTTCGAATAAAGCTGGTCGATGTACTCGGCGTTGGCGCGGTTGACGAAATCAAAATCCATGGGACCACTAACTCCGGGGGCGGTGGTTGCTCGGTCGTATCTTAGGGGATCATACGCCTGCATGACAAAGGCGCGGGGCGTCGATTTGGCAAGACGGCGCGGGAACAGGGTCTGATAAAATGTGCTTGGTATATCGGTTGCAGCACCCTGGGCGCATCGGAACGTGATGTCATTCTGCGCCCGGCGTGTCGTGGTGCGGAGTCACACGCTGGTCGTGTGGCGGGCGCGTTGGCCCGTGATGGAGCGCATGTCCACTGACACACTGCGACAGCTAACCGGTCGGCGGGCTTCCGGACGCATGCCTGCCGCGCGGCAGGAGTCGAAGGGAGTCGATATGGAAACCAGTACGAGAAATCGCGGCTTCGCGTCTATGGCCGCGGAGAAGCAGCGCGAGATCGCCCGCAAGGGCGGGCGCGCCGCCCACGAGAAGGGCAAGGCACATGAATTCACCACTGACGAGGCCCGCATGGCCGGTCGCAAGGGCGGGGAAAAGGTGAGCGTCGACCGCAACCACATGGCCGAGATCGGGCGCCGCGGCGGGCGTAGTTCCGCAAGCAGGCGGCGCACCAGCCTGAACCAGGGGCAACAATCCCAGGACGGCGGCAACGGTGAAAGCGGCGGGGGCAATGCCCAAGCGACCGCGCATCCCGCTGGGCAGGAAACGTCCGCCGGTTCGTGAGTTCGTCGAGGCAGGAACAACCGCAATCAACGCACGGTGGCGTGGTCAATGTGGACCCGCCGCTTTGCTGCGCTGTCAGGCAGTCGACAGATCATTTGTCGCACGTGCGCAGCTATTCGTAGGACGACATCCCCTCTGATCTTCGTGATCCTCGCCATGAATTCAGAGGCGAAACACGAATCGGGATCCGTGAAGCCGCGTGAGGGGATCAGGATAAGTGAAGCCTAAGCAAGCAATTTGCGGAAGTTTCGCAGCAGCTTCACCGCGCCCAGGCCCAGCAGCCCGGCCATCCCGGTCCAGGCGGCGCCGGGGAGGGGGATCAGGGGCTGTTGCGCCGTTCCCGGGAACGGGGTGACATGGAGATCGCTTCCGGCGTGAATGGGGACGGAGCTGATGCTGGTCGATGCGACGCTGTCGATGCCCGGATACCAGAACGTTTGTGCGCCTTCATCCATAGACGGGAGCGGCAGCGAAAATGCCACTGCCACGTCGCGATCGCGTTGAGCCAAGGTCGTCGGGGCAAGGTTAGGCGATTGGGCGGCGGGTAGACGGTCACTGTTCTCCGATGGCGCAACGACACCCGCGGAGAGGCTCGCGGCCGAGAGGCTCGCGAACACCAGCACCACACCGAAAACGGCCGCCCTCCAGCGGCGAATCGGCACCAACATAAAAACCTCCTTACAATCCGTTCGTACCGCGTCCCCGGCATTTTCAGGGACACGCGTCGCCCACTCTTCCGGCACCCACGCCGGTCAGGCGGCAAAATGACGCAGCCGCCGAGGCAATTATAATTCATCAATCAATTCGCGTTCACACGCTCGGATTCTGGCGCTCGATCACCGTTAACACCATTGCTATATGGCGTTAACAAACCATCGATCCGTTGCCGGCTCCTTAAGCCCAAGCGTTTGCAAACGCATTCGAATGTGATTCACCCACGTCAAGGCACCGAGCATTCAGCAACGGGAGTGCCAGTAAATACAATCGCGCAGGAAGGGCGGCAGCGGGTGTCGAAAGGGGTGGATGGGTCAGTTTGTCAGGCGGAAGAGGGCGGGGCGGACATGGGGTGTACTGTGCGTCGAGGGCGGTACTGACCTCGGTGCGGGTCAATTCGAGATCGTGTTTCAGTTCGTCCGAGAGCACCGGCTTGCGCGGCAGCGCCGCGTCGATTCGCTCAAGCAGCTTGCGGACGGCGGCGCGGTCGCCCCGAGCGGAGAGGACAGCGGCCTTGCCGATCATCGCTTCGACGCTATCGGGATCGATCTCCAGTGCCCGCTGAAACGACTTCATCGCCCCATCGTGGTCGCCGCCCTTCATGAGCGCGCGGGCGAACGTGTCGTGGAAGCTTGCGACGTCCGGCGACAGGTCGACGGCTTTGCCCGATAGCGCCCGCGCCTCGACGACGTCGTCCCCGTTGCCGCGCGTGAGCAGGAGGTACGCGAGGTTGTTCATCGCCGTTGCGCCGTCCGGGCGCAGTGTAAGGGCCTTGCGATAGTTCGCCTCGGCGGCGCTTGCGTCGCCCGTGGCCTGAAGCGCCGAAGCGAGCAGCAGGAACGTATCGGCGCCGGCATCGGGCTGCCGTGAGAGCGGAATGAGGAGTTTCTTCGCCTCGTCGTGCGCCCGCGGCTGCGCGAAGCGCGAGCCCACGGCGTGCCACGCGCGAACGAGCGCGAGCCGCTCGGACTCCGCTTCGCTCATCACGTGCGGCGCAACGCGGTCGAGCCAGGCGAGCGCAACCTGCGCATCGGTCAGGTCGCTGCCGGCGATGCTCATCCACGCCGCCCGCCAGCGCGGGGACGCGGGCAGCAACGGATCGAGCAGCGCCCGCGCGTCCGCTTCACGACCGGCAGCGGCGAGGGCGCGGGCGTAGGTGATCAATAAGGCCGCGTTGTCATCGGGCATAGCCGACGCGCGCTGCGCGTGCGGGGCGAGCTGCCTGGCGGCGCCGGCGGCGTCGCCGCGCGCGAGGCGCGCTTCGGCGATCGCCACATCGGCCTCGCCTGGTTGGTCCAGCGATCGCGTGCGCCACTGCTGGGCCGCAAATTCCATCTGCTTCCAGTCGCGGGCCTGGCGGAAGACGTTGGTGGCGAGACGCGCGGCGCCGGCGTCGCCGGGAAACCCGTGCATCGTGCGCGTGGCGAGTTCCCCCGCCTTGGCGACGTCACCGGCTGAAAGGGTGCGGCGGACGGCCTCCAGTTGCAGCGGCTTATGCCGCGGGAACCGATCCGCCAACTGCCGGAACCGCGCCGCCGCTTCCGGCTTTGATAAGCGCCCGGCGGCTTCTTCCTGAAGCAGCTGCGCCGTCGCCAGTGATCGCGCGTTGTCGGGATCTTTCGACAGATCATCAATGAGCGGCTGAAGATCGGGCTGGCCGTTCGCCACGTTCGCGCTCGCCGCGGCGTAAGCCTTGAGGCTTTGTATCGAACCATTTACCGGAAGCGCTTGCAGCGCCTTTTCGGCCACGGCGACGGCGTCGTCCGAGCGGCCTGTCCGCATCAGGTAGCCCACGCGCTCGCGCCACGTCGCCGCGTCCCCCGGCGCCGCCTTCGTCGCCGCCGCGTAGTGCGTTGTCGCGGCGTCGGGCGTCTCGTGACGTTCGGCGAAGCGTCCGAGCGCAAGCTCGCGCACGCCGGGCCGCGCCTCGATCGAGTCGATTCGTTTCATCGTCGCCCGCGCCTGGTCCAGCTTGCCCTGCAAGCCGTAAAAATCCGCCGCCGACTCGATCGTCTCCACGTCAACCACCGCCCGCGCCAGCAGATCCTGATACGCCGCGTCGGCTTCGGGGGCCAGACCCTGCCGCCGTTGCAACTCCGCGAGCAGGAGCAGCCCGGGGTTGTCGAGCGCGCTTTGCTTTGCCCCGTCGCGGAGGAACGTCACCGCGCGATCGACCTCGCCCTGATGAGCGAACATGGCGGCGACGTGGCGTCGCGTGGGGGCGTCGATCGCGTCGAGTTTCGCGACACGCCCCAGGTAGACGCGCGCGTCTTCGAATTTCCCCTCCGCCTGGAGCACCCGCGCCAGCTCCGTCGCGATGGCGCTGGAGCCGGGTTGCTGCTCGGCCGCGATGCGCAGTTCCTTGATCGCGCCGGACGTGTTGTCGATCTTCTCCAGCGCCGCCGCCAGCAGCACCCGCGGCTCGACCAGCGTCGGCGACGCCCGGACCAGCTCCGCCAGCGTGTTGACGGCCTCGGAGTGGTGCTTCTCGCGGTCGCTGCCCAGCAGCCAGCGGGCGCGCTCGATCTTCCAGAGCGTGCCTTCTTCGCCCGTCATTTTCTTCACGCGGTCGATCGTGCGCTCGATGAACGGGCGGTTGGCTTTGACCGACGCGGCGGAGCGGAGAATCGCGGTCTGCACGGCGATGTCATTCGGATGCGTTTCGCCAAGGCTCAGCCACGTTTCGGCGGCCTTGGGATCGCGCGTCTGCTCGCGGAACCGGGCGACGGCGAGCTGCCACTGCCCCGCGCGGTCGGTGGCGGCGTGCTGGTTCGCGTGCTCTTCGAGCCATATCGAACCCACGGTCCCCTTTCCCGCCGCCACAAGCTCGGTGGCGCGGGCCAGCGCCAGTGCGGGCGTGATTGGCTCATTGCTTTTCTCGACCAGCGCGTTGATCTGGTCTTCGAGGCCCAACTGCTCGGACCGGCTGACCGACGCAAGCCGCAGTAGCGTCATCGCCGCCGGCTTCGGCTCGGCCGACAGCGCGGCGCGCGCGGTCTTAATCGCCGCGTCGCGCTGCCCCTTGCGGGCGAGCAGGGAGACGTGGATCGGGAGCGTTTCCGATTCGCCGGGCTGGGCTTGCTGGATCGCCTCGACGTGTCGGAGCAGCTCGTCGACGCGCGTCGGATCGGTAGACTGTCCGAGGTGCTTGAACGCGACGACGACGTACGTGATGACGGGCGACAGCTCGTGCGGAGCGCTGCGCAGCGCGAGGATCGCCTGATGCACGGCCTCCTCCGTGCGCCCCGTCGCCGCCAGCGCGCGGGCCATCTTCTCGGCGGGCTTCGACCAGCTGGGCGCCAGCTCCGCCGCCCTCCGCCAGGCCGCCAGCGCCGGCTCGGATTCGCCCAGCCGCTCATACGCCTCGCCGACCATGTAGCGGATAATGCCGTTGTCCGGGTCGCGCGTCAGTGCGGCGCGATACCCGGCGATCGCGGCGCGCGGATCGGGTTGCGGATTGGCGAACCGCGTCGCCAGCGCCGTTGCCCACGCCAGCGCCGTGCCGTCGTTCGTTCGGCCGGCCAGGGCGTCAACGATGCGCTTCGCCTGGTCCGTCTCATCCAGCGCGAACAGCGCCAGCGCCCGCAGCGCCAGCAGTTGGCTGTCGGACGTGCCCGACGCAGGATCGACGTCCTCCAGGCGCTGGGCGGCTTCCCTGGCGTAACCGCTTTGCCACAGCCGCTGCACGAGAATCGCGCGGAGCTGCGCGTCGGCGGGATTCTGCGCCACGGCCCGCTCGAGCAGCGCCTGCGACTCGGCGAACATCCGGTTGCCGTCGAGCACCATCGACAAGTGCCGCACAAACTCCAAGCCCGGCGGCGTTTGCCCGGCGGCGGCGCGGAGCAGGCCGCGGGCTTTCTCCGCGTCGCCCGACTGCCCGTACGCGATCGCGAGGAGCAACTCGAACCGCGGATCGTTCGGGTGCTTCACTCGCATCGCCTCGGCCCGCGTGATGATTTCCTTCGCCGGCTTTTCCGTGCGCAGGTAGAGGCGGTACGTGAGCAGTTGCCCGTCGAGGTTCGTCGGCGCGACGTCGTTTAATCGCTCCGCCACGGCAACGGCCTCGTCGAACTTGCGCATCCGCTCCAGCGCTTGCGCCTTGGTGCGCAGGGCCGGCACGTTGCTTGCGTCGCCGGCCAGCACCTTGTCAGCCAGCTCGATCGCCTCGGTGTGGTAGTAGGCCTTCGCGTACAGCTCGAGCAGCGCCTTGCGGACGCGCGGCGAGTCGGGTTCGAGCTCGCTGAGCATCTGGAACTTCGTGATGCCCTCGGTCAGATGGCTGGCGTCAGGCTCCTCAACGCGGCTGCGCGAGGTCGCGTAGGCGAACAGCGCGTCGCGGTCGGAGCTGTGCTTCCTGATGTACGGATTGAGGTGGCTCAGCGCGGCGGTGTAGTCCCCGGCCGCGAACGCGCTCATGCCCGCATCGCGGTAGCCTGCATACTTCGCGGCGATCTGCCCCTGGCGGACGACGTAAACCCCCGCACAGATCGCGACGATCAGCCCCGCCCCGGCAATGAGCACCATCACCCGCCGCACCGTTTTGGGGTTGAGGTTCATTGCCTATCTTCCCTTGCGGACGCGGAGTCTCCCTACCGTTCTCTTTCGACCAGAACCCCGCCGGGGCTGAGCAATCGGCCGGCGATGGACAAGGTATGATACCCACCGCCGCCGGCGTTGGCGAAAATGCCGCGGGGGCGCCTGCGCAGGGAGACAAAATCATTTTGTTGCTTTCGCGCGCCTGGATCGGCACGATCCTGTTCGTCGTACCCGGGCTGATGCCGGGCGCCTCAGGAGGATTCGAGGGACTCGCTTCGCAAATGCGCATTTCATTTTGGGAAGGGGGACACGGATGGACTTCGCCTCATTCACACGTCGCTTCGGACGCGGCAGCGTCACGCCGCAACTAAGACTCCACCGCGTCGTCGGGCTGATGATGCGTGTGAAGTACGGGTTGCGAAACCGCGCAGCGGCTCGGGGGTCGCTTGCGCGCTGATTTTGGCCCTGCTGCATCGTCTCCGGCGGCTCGGAGCGGTCTTGCGAAGCATCGAAACATTCAGCCGGCCGCCGGCGACTGAAAGTCAATCCTTACCCCTGGCCATCGCCGCCTGAGCCGGACCGCGGGTTCCGCCACGGGCTGTTAAACCACCCGCTGGTGTCCTGCGTGCCGGTTGTCGCGAACATAAATAGCTCCCGTCCCGAATACCATTCGGTTAAGCATTTTCTCCCGTATTTTCCGTTGTTTTGTAGGCCTCGCGCGGCTTGGTCATCAGGTCGTATTCCTTCATCCGCC
>JBBSLV010000024.1:0-16886 GCA_038233535.1 Tepidisphaerales bacterium
AAGTCGATCGTGCTGGGCTTCAAAAGTCGTTATCTCCACGCGGAAATTCCCAATCGTTATGTCGCCGACTACGTTGCGCGTTACCCGCAGAAGCTGATCGGCTTCGCCGGGATCGACCCGACGGAGAAGGGCGCCCCCGGCGAGGTGAAGATCGCGAAGGACGATCTGCTCCTGCGCGGGATCACGATCTCCCCGGCCAACCAGGATTTCCACCCGACCGACTCGCGGGCGATGAAGGTGTACGCCGAGGCCGAGGCGCAGGGCATGCCGATCATCGTGCATCCGAGCGGGCGGTTCACGGAGCAGAGCAAGATGGAGTACGGCCGGCCGTACCTGCTCGACGAGGTCGCGCGGTCGTTCCCGAAGCTTCGGCTGGTGATCGCGCAGATGGGTCAGCCGTGGGTCGATGAGACGATCACCATGCTCAGCAAGCACGACCACGTGTTCGCCGACGTGAGCGGGCTGCTGGGCCGGCCGTGGGACGCGTACAACGCGCTGGTCAGCGCGCACCAGTACGGGGTGATCGACAAGCTGCTGTTCGGGAGCGACTTCCCGTACACCAGCGCGACGGAGTGCATCGAGACGCTGTACAGCATCAATCAGCTGGCGCAGGGGACGAACCTGCCGGTCGTGCCGCGCGAAGCGCTGCGCGGCATCGTCGAGCGCGACGCGATCGGGCTGCTCGGTCTCGGATGATTCCCGCGCCGTGGCGAGCCCGCTTGAGCGGGCGGGTCTCCGATTCTCCCTCACTTCCCTATCCACACCCGAATCACCTCAGAGTAAGCTTCCAGGCATGTCCATCACTGGTGGGGAAATCGCGCGGCGCGACGGTGAACACGTGGAAGTTCAGACGCAGCCGCTGCGCCTGCGCTGGTCGCTGAGCGATCTGATTGCCCTCGACGGTCACCCGTTGACCTGCACGTTCACGTGCAGCGTGCGCGCGGTCGACCGGCCGGCCGATCGGACGATGCTCGCCGAGGCGTTTCTCGCCGGGCGCGACGTCGTTGAGCCGGGGGACGTGGTCAATCATTTCAAACCCGCGCTGACATCCGCGGCGTCGCGCCTGGCGGGGACGAAGCCGGCCGACGGTTGGCTTAACGCGGCATCGGAACGAACGATGGCAGAGGCGCTGCGCACGGATGCGGCGCCGGTGGCGTTTGCGTGCGGGATCGAGCTGCTCGCGCCGTTCGAGGTGCAGTTGACGAGCGCGAGCGTCGAGCGGCAGCGAATGGAGGCGATGGAGCGGGGGCTTGCCCAGCGCCGGGCGGAATGGCAGGCGGAACACTTCCAGCGGGCGGCCGAGCTGCTGCGGAACTTCGAGAACATGCAGTCGGCGTCGCCGGGGGTGTCGGTGGGGCGCGTGCTCGATGCGGTCAGCGCCGCCGACCGCGGACCGATGCTTCAGATGCTGCTGGCGGCGTCGGCGTCGGCGGGCGCGGCGAGCAGCGCGGCGCTGTGGGCGGTGGGGGGGTGGGGGTTGGCGCGAATTGATCCGATGCAATCGAAGGTCATCGTGGAGTCGATGGACAGGCCGACTGAAGTCGGCCCGCCGAGGAGTCTGCGCGCGGAGGTGGTGAATGGGGAAACCGTGTGGGTCATCGGCTGTCGAACCGGCGTGCTCGTCGTGCGCGCGAAGGACCGCAAGGTGGTTGCGGCGATGCGGGATGAGGGATTGCCGTCGTCGATGGGCTTCAGCCGGGCCGTCGTGCGCAACGGGGAGGTGATCGGGTGTCACAGCGAGGCGGGCATCGTCCGCTGGCGCGCCGATCGCCCCGATAGCCCGACCGCGACGTGGCGCCCACTGCCCGGCGAGCAGCCGCGGAATCTGTGTGCGCTGGACGAGAGCCGGCTGGCGTACAGCTCGAGGCTGAGCGTCGTGGTGCTCGATAACGGGCAGCGCACGACGCTGCCGCCGGAGTCATCGTGCAACATCGTGTCGTTGCTGCTGAGCGAGCGCGACCTGTTCGTCGTCCACGCCGACGGGGAAGTGGTCCGAAAGGACCGAGCGACGCTCCAGACGCACGAGCGGTCGCGCCACTGCGGCCCGGTCTCGACGGCGGCGCTGTTGCCGTGGGTGGGCGGCGCGCGGCTGCTGCTGGCGACGCTCGAGGGGCCGGTGTGTTGTGTGGGCGTGGACGACTCGGTTGTCACGCAGTACGTCAGCCCGCTGCGGGGGCTGAAGGCGCTGGCGACGACGAACGGGCTGGTCGCGGGCATCTCGGCGGATCGTCAGCGCGTGGTCCTGTGGAACAGTTGGGACGGCCGGGCGCCGATCGCGGAAGTGAACGTCGCCGCCCGCACGCGGCATCACGTCGCCGACATCGCCTTCGCCCCCCCGGCGACGGTGAACGCATGAATCCAAGGTTCATCGGCGTAAGTCAACGACGACCAGGCGCGAGCGTTTCATCCCGATCCGCACTACTTCGGAAATTCCATGTACACCCGCTTCATCCCCGCCGTCACCCGCGGCGCTATTTGGGCGCTTCGTACTCGCACAGTTCCAGCAGGTTGGCTTCCGGATCGTGGAAGTAGACAAGCCGCTTGCGCACCCCGCCGGCGTACGTCACCTGCGATTCAGGCACGTCCTGGACGGTGCTGAAGAACGTCACGCTTGCCTCGCGCAGCCGCGTGACGGCGGCGTCGATGTCGCCGACGCGGAACGCCAGGTGCCGCAGGCTGGGCGTGTTCGACGTGCCGAGCTGACCGGGCCGCGACGCCGGGGGGTTCACATATTTCAGCAGTTCGATTCGCGGCCCGTCGGGCAGATCGAGGTACACGCACTCGGCCGTTACGTCGCGCAAACCGACCGTCTGATCGATCCATGCCCCGCTGATCGTGACGCGCTTCGTCTCGCGCAGCCCGAGCACGTGCATGTAAAAGTGAGTCATCCCCGGCAGGTCGGTCACAACGATGTTCACGTGGTCGATGGATTCAAGCATGTCACCCGCATTATGATCGCGCCGCGTCACAAAATAAATTTCCTTACTAGCCGGCGCCGGAAGGCCCGGACGCCGCCTCACCGCGAACGCGCGCGGCGCCGAAGTGAAAGGTTGAGCAAGGCATGATCCTCGCGGGCGACATTGGCGGAACGAATACGCGGCTTGCCATCTTCCAGGACGACGGCGCGACCCTCGTCCGCCAACACGTGTTTAAGAACGCGGGCCGCTCGGGCTTCATCGAGATTGCGCGGGAGTTTCTTGGACAGCAGAAGGACGAGCGAATCAACAAGGCCGCCTTCGGTGTCGCCGGCGCGGTGCGCGGGGGGGTCGTCCACATGACGAACCTCGGCTGGACGCTGATCGACCCCGACCTCGAACGCGACTTGAACATCCCCACCGTCGCATTGATCAACGACATGGTCGCCCACGGCGAAAACATCTCGACCCTTCGCGACGACAAGGTCATCACCCTCCGCACCGGCGAAACGTGCGGCGACGGGGGCGGGGCGGTCATCATCGCCGGCACGGGGCTGGGCGAAGGTGGCCTCTATTATGACCGCGCTAGCAAGCGCCTCCGCGGTCTGGCGTCCGAAGGCGGCCACTGCGACTTCGCCCCGCGCGATCTGCGCGAAGAAAAGCTCCTCGACTTCCTCCGCGAGCGCAATAAGCCCACTACGTGGGAAGCCGTCGTCTCCGGACCCGGCCTGCGCACGGTCTACGACTTCCTGCGCGAAACAGGTTCACACGGCGCGGGCGGCGACTTCGGCAAAGACGGCCCCCAGCCCGAGCAGATCACCGAATCCGCGGCGAGCCACTCGTGCCCGCTGTGCGCCGAGACGGCGCACCTGTTCGTCTCCCTCTACGGCGCCGAGGCCGGCAACCTCGCGCTCAAGTTCTGCGCCACCGCCGGGGTCTGGCTCGGCGGGAGCATCGCCGAAAGCTTGCTCGATCTCTTCCGCGGCGACGTGTTCCTGAGCGCCTTCACGCAAAAAGGTCCCCCGCGCATCCGCGAGATGCTGGGGAAGATCCCGATTCATTTGATCAAGTTCGAGCTGAACGGGCTGTACGGGGCGGCGAACTTCGCGAAAGAAATGAAATAGGTCAGCGGTCGACGCGACGGAGGATCGTGTCCCAGATTTCCTGCAATCCGAGCGCGGCAGCCCAATGGGAAATGTACGCGCGATCAATCTTGTCCGCCCTGATCTTCATAACGCTTGCAATGTCTCGTAAATGCTTGTCGGACTCCCCGTCCCGATAGAATTCCATCTTCTTGAGAATGATGTCTTCGGGCGATGAAAACCAAGCCTGGTAATCCTCGGCCGGGTGGACGCGCACGCGTCTCATAAGTCTGCTGCGATCGATCTCCAAACTCTTCGGCAGCATGACGTCAACCTTCAGCCCCGACGTCGGATGAATGATGTTGAATTGCCCTCGTGAGTTGATGGCCGAGCGGACCGCGTCCTCGCTTACGTAAAAGTCGTCCTTGGCAAAAGCGGATAGAAAAGCCGGAAGATGGGCCGTCGTCAGGTCTGCGACGACGTCGAGATCGTTCGTGAAGCGCGGTTCTCCAAAGAAGATCGTGGCGGTCGAACCGGTGATAAAGTACGGCACATCCAGTCGCTCCAGCACGTTGACGACGTGGCGCTGCAAATCAGAGTGCTCCATGCGACAACCTCCGCGCCGCTTCGCGGACGATCTCGTCCTGCCGCCAGTCCGGATTTTCGGCACGCAGGTGACTCATCAGCATCCGTCGGGCGGAGGCGTACATCCCGCTGGCGATCCGGAGCCTCTCCGCGCCGGTCTTGCGACGCAAAACATCGACCATCTGGTCATCGATCAACTCGATCGTTGGGTGCTTCATCGCCATCTTCATGCTTCCCGCATTCTACTCGCATCAATCCCATTCCCCTCGCACCATTTCCGATACGCGATCGGCGAAATCTCGCTCGGCTTGATCTCGCTGCGCCCGCCCCAGAAGACGTTGGTGTAGCTGACGGGGATGCCGATCGATTTCAGGTGCTCGTCGATGGCGGCCTTATGAGCCAAAACCATGTCCTTCTGCGTGCCGTGGGCGACGCCCATGACGTTGACGTTGTTGAACTCCGGACCGCCCTCGCGCCAGTAGGCGTGGGTCATGATGTGGAACCGGCCCACCTCGCGGCCGGTCTCGATCTCGCGGCCCTCGGGCACGGCCCAGTGGAACAGACCGTTGTACTTCGTCACCTGCTCGCCGGTTTTGAGCGTTTTCACGTGTTCCAGGAACGTGCTGAATCGGCCGATGACCTTTCGCTCGTTGAGGCTCTGCGCAATGCGGTAGAACTCATCAAGCGAGACGCCCGCACCGTCCGCGCGCGGCTGCCAGAGGTTTTCACGGATCTCCTCCGGCGCGAACTCGCGCTTCAGCTCGACGAGCACGCGCCATTCGAGGTCGTTCAGCTCGACAATGTTCGTGTCGAGCACCTCGGCCAGCTCGTCCGATTTACTGCCAGGCTCCATTCCGCGCCGGCGCACGTGGCCGACGCCCAGGGCGAACAGGCGTTTGGCGGGCATCAAGCGGAACAGCGTGCAGCCCGTTTGGCTGGCGAGGAACGCGCAGTGCTTCTCCATCGAGTAGCCCTGCGGCACCTTCACCGTCGTCCACAGCCGGAACTTACTCCCCGCCACCACCGCATCGGTCGAGCGAATGACGACGTGCCCGCTGAACGGGTCGTGGTGGAACATATAGTCAAACGCCGACTGGAGACTCGCCTCGGGCACCTGCCAGGCGACGAGCGCGCCGCGGGCGAGGTTCGTGGCCATCAGCGTCTGACGCATGCGGCGGATCGTGCCGGCGCGGAGCATCGCTGCGATGCGCTCGATCACGATCGGCAGCTCGATGCCCGACTGCCGCGCGATCGCGCCGAAGGGATCGGACAGAAACCCCTGAATCTTGTCTTCCGACACCGCGAGGATCTGCGCGTTGATGGGGTCAGCGGTATCGACGGGAATCGCGAGTGCACTCATTGCCAGCGATTGTATTCGCATCGGCGTGGGATGTCGTGCCGCGCGATGTGCGCGCGCCGCCATCTGAAAACCGTTACGACCTGGACCGGTTTGGCAACGATACGGAGCCGACGGCAACCGTCTCTCCATCTGCCGCGAGTGACCATGATGTACACGACTTCAACGAAGCGCTCGCCGGCGAATTGAAACACGGGGGCGAGGCCGCTCCCGGCGCGGCGGTGTCCTCGACGATGCCCATTGCGACGCTCTCCTCCACTCCATTGGAAGTGGCCGAGCCTGCTGATGCGCAACGACGGAAGCGCTATCACGGACAGTATTACCCGGTGGAGGATGTGGAACACGAGGGATGACGACAATCCCGATTCGTCCAGCTCGCTTTCGCGACAGAACCGTTCGATCCCGCGTGCTTCGCTCTCAAAGGCGTCGGTCCAGCAACCGATATTGGATTGCCTCGGCCAGGTGGTGCTCGGCAATGTGCGGGACGCCCTCAATGTCCGCGATCGTTCGCGAGACGCGGCGGACCTTGTCGTAGGCGCGGGCGCTGAGGCCCAATTCGTCCATCGCCTGCTTCATGAGCAGCAGGCATGAATCCGACAGGTCGCAGTGGGCTTTCAGTTGCCGCGTGCCCATGCTGGCGTTGGTCGTGCCGTCGCCGAAACGCTTCTGTTGAACGGCCCGGGCGCGTTGCACATGTTGGCGCATCGTAGCGCTGCTCGTGCCGACGGTTCGCCCGGTGAGTTCGCGGTAGGGGACGGTGGGGACTTCGACGTGGATGTCGATGCGGTCGAGCAGAGGACCGGAGAGCTTGGCGAGATATTTGTCGCGCGCCCGCGGATCGTTCGAGGCGAATCCGCTGGCCGTCGGGTTCATCGCGGCCACCAGCATGAAGCGGGCGGGGAACTTGATCGACCCGTGCACGCGCGCGACCGTCACCTCCCCGCCCTCCAGCGGCTGGCGGAGCATCTCCAGCACGTAGCGGGAAAACTCGGGCAGCTCGTCGAGGAACAGGATGCCATGATGCGCCAGCGACACCTCCCCGGGCTTGGGCATGCTGCCGCCGCCGATCAGTGCCTGCGCGGTGGCGGAGTGGTGGGGCGTGCGCACCGGCCGCTCGTCCATCAGCGCCACGCCGTCGGGCAGCAACCCCAGCGCGGAGTAGATACGCGTCGTCTCCAACGATTCGGCGCGCGACAGCGGCGGGAGAATCCCGGGGATGCGCTGCGCGAGCATCGTCTTGCCGGTTCCAGGCGGGCCCACCATCAATAAATTGTGCGCCCCGGCTGCGGCGAGCGTGATGGCGCGCTTGACCGCCTCCTGCCCGCGCACCTCGTCGAAGTCGTGCGCCCCGGCCAGGTGCGACGCCGTGTACGGCTCGCCGTTCAATTCGTGCGGCTCCAGCGGCAACTGCTCGTTGAGGAACGACACGGCCTGCGAAAGGTTCGCGACGGGGTACACCTCAATGCCGTCGACGACGGCCGCCTCGCGGGCGTTTTCCTCGGGCAGGATGACGCCGGTGAGATTCTTCTGCTTCGCCAGCAGCGCCATCGACAGCGCGCCTTTGATCTTCCGCACGCGCCCGTCGAGCGCGAGCTCGCCGGCGATGAGAAATGATTTGTGGCGGTCGGTCTTGATGAAGTTCGTCCCGCGCAGCACGCCGATCGCCATCGGCAGGTCCAGCGCCGGGCCTTCCTTCTTCACGTCCGCCGGCGCGAGGTTGATGAGCAGGGCGTGGCCGGGGAACGCGTAGCCGCTGTTGATGACCGCGCGGTGGACGCGCTCGATGCTTTCCTTCACCGCCGTCTGCGCCAGTCCGACGATGATCGTCTTCTGAAGCCCGCGCTGGCTGACGTCGACTTCGATCTCGCACTGAAGCGGATCGATGCCGATCAGGATAAAGCTTTGAACTTTGGCAAGCACCGGCGTCATCCCCGTGAAAGATGGCTGGCAGTCTACCGCGATCGAGGCGCGCCTACAAAAGATTGCCGTGATGCGGGGGGGATGGTTGGGGCGCTGCCGTGCCGGGAACGTCGTCAGCCGGTATCATTTCTCCATGACGTATAAATTACCTCGCACGCGCGCGGAGGAGCATCGCTCATGAATCGACGGAAGTTTCTGAAGCTGTCCACTGTTGCGGCTGCGCCGTTGGTGTTTTCGCCATTTGATGTATTTGCGGACGATGCCCGCGGGCGCGCGAAGTCGCTCGCGGCCGTCGAGCGGTATTTCCTCCGGATTCTCGATGGATTCCTGCACAACGCCGTGCGGACGGGCCCCGGATTTGCCGTGTGCGATTTTCCGGAGGGCACGATCCTCAAGTCATGCCAGACGCCGTCGAACCACGGGTACGTCTCTGTCGCGCGCATGCTGCCGGCGATGACGGAGTGGGTCGCGGCGAAGAAGCAGCCGGCGACGTTCAGGGCGGGGGACGAGACGGTGGCGCTGGAGGACGTGTGCTTCCAGATTTTCCAGAACGCGTTCGACCCGAATCATCCGAACTATTGGGCCGAGCCTCGGAAGGACAAGCCGACGCAGCGGACGGTGGAATCGTCGCTGGTCGCCCTTGCGCTGGTGCGGCTGGGCAATGACTTCGTCGCCAGGCTCACGCCGGGGCAGCGGACGAACGTGCAGAATTGGCTGGCCAGTTGCACGATCATCCCCGAGCGCACGAACAACCACGCCTGGTTCACCGCGCTCAATCAGGCGGCGCGGTTGGAGCTGTCGCGCACGTTCGGGGAGTTCCAGGGCGACGAGCAATGGATGCTCGATGATCTGAAGGCGATGGACGCGCTCGCCCCCGTCGGCGACGACGGCTGGTACAGCGATCATCCCGATTTCCCTGTCTTTGACTACTACAACTTCTGGACCTTCGCCAACTTTCCCCTGTTCTGGAGCCGCGTCATCGGCCACCGATATCCGGAGTGGGACGCGAAGTTCAAAGGCCGCGTGAAGCAGTTCCTCGAGAAAGCGCCGTACTTCTTCGCGAGCAACGGCGCGATCCCGCTGTACGGGCGGTCGCTCAGCTATCGGTGGGACGTGCTTTCGCCACTGGTGCTGGGCTACGAGATGGGATTGTGGCCGCACGCGCCGGGGCTGCTGAAGCGGATCGTGCGCACGAACCTCGAATGGTTCTGGAACATGGGGGCGTACGACGAAAAGCTCGGCAAGCTTCGCGAAGCGCTGACCCCCGCCGGCACGCACGACGTCACAGAGGGCTACATCGACAACGGCCACCCGTACTGGTGCATGCAGGCTTTCAGCATGTTCGCGATCCCGCGGAACGACCCGTTTTGGACCGCGCCCGAAGAGCCATTGCCCGTCGAGAAGGACGATTACGCCGTCCGCTTCGAAGGACCGAAGATGCTCGTGACGGGCACGAAATTGTCCGGCCAGGTGAAATGGGCTTTGGCCCACAACTCTGGGCGTCGCGATTATTACCGCGACAAGTACGTGAAGTTCGTCGCATCGAGCCACTTCCCGTTCAACGTGATGGAGGTGAAAGGCCGCGCGCCGTGGGACCAGGCGCTGGTCATCCGTGAGAAGGCGACGGGCTTGACCGTCGGCCGCAGCGGCATCACGGGCGGGGAACTGACGACCGACGGCATCGCGACGCAATGGTCGATCACGATCGGCGACAAGAAGTTCGAGATCGCGTCAACGGTGCGTTTCGTGGATGAATTCGAACACCGCGCCCACGAGATCGTCGCCCCCGCGGGCGTCGAAGCCGGCGCGTACGAGATCGTCGAAGGCTCCTACCCGCTCGGATTGACGATCGAGGGAAACTACAACGACGACGCGCTTGAGGGCGGCCGATGCCTGCGCGGCGTCAACAGCCCGCACGCGATCGCCGCCTGGAACGTCAGCGGCTACGGCGCCCCCGAGGCCGTCGAATGGTTTGACGAGACGAAGCAAACGCGCGTCAACATCGTGCACCCGCGCATGGCGACGCTGACGTTCGTCGCCCCAATCAACGGCCTGCGCATGAAGGTCGCGAGCTTGACGTACGCAAGCCCGAAGCCGATACCGATCGACGAAATCGCGAAGCGCGCGGCGGACATCCGAGCGGCGTCGCCGCCGGCTAAGGCCTTGCGCTAGCCGCGGCGGCTTCAACGAGGGTAGGATGCAAACGTCAATAAAGGCAGGTGAAGATGAGTGTCGCTAACTTTAAGATTGGACGGCGCAGTTTTGTTGTCGTGCCGGAACGAGAGTTCGACCGCCTGCAACGCGAGAACGATCGCTACCGGCAACTGCTGCACGAAGACGACTTGCTCGGAAAGCTGGCGGAGAAGGAACTGAAAGCATTCCGCAAGAGTGGTGGCAACGGGACGTCTTGGGATCAGGTAAAGCGGGAACTCGGGCTGAATCGGGCACGTTGAAATGCGATATCAGGTGATTCTCACCGATGCGGCGCGCCGATCGCTGAAAAACCTGCCGGCTCACATCCAGAAACGAGTCGGACGATGGATCGAGTTGCTCGCGGACGACCCACGGCGAGCGGGTACGCGGTAACTGGTTGGATATCCCGGCATTCGCCGCGTCCATGCGAGCAAAGATTACGTGCTCCTCTACACGATTGAGGCAGTGCGCGTCGCGGTGATCGTGCTACGCGTCGAGAATCGCCGCGACGTCTACCGGGGGTTATAGCGACGTCACCAACAATGAATCGCAAGGCTGCCATCTCCCATCATGACGCGATCGTGCGCGAACTCCGGGATGATCCCCGCTTCGCTGCGGAGTACCTCGAGGCGGCGCTGGAGGACACGGATGAACCCAAGGCGCTGCTGATCGCCCTCCGGCAAATCGCCGAAGCGCGCGGCGGCATTGCCAAGGTCGCCAAGGCCGCGGGGATTGAGCGGGAAAGCCTTTACCGTGCGTTATCGGCTCCGGGGAACCCGCGCCTCTCGACCCTCGTCGCGGTCACGAGGGCGATTGGACTGAAGCTCACGGTGGAGGCGGCGTAAGTCGACTTCTCAGAATAATGTCAAACGAACGATTCACGGATCAAGTCGTGTGTGTGAAGACGAATGCTCAAAGTGAGCGCGAACTCGCCGAAGGCTTAGCGGCTGCGCTCGCGGGTGAGCCGGCCGATAAGGCAAAGCCTGGTTCGTGGCAACGCGGACACCAAATCGGGACGTATCGACGCGAGGCATTACAGCGGGACACTGCGCACGAGGAAACGATGAGGGCCGTTCTCGTTCGTATCGGCGTAGACCAGGCTTACGGAAAGTGGAACGCTCCCGTCGATCCTGCGTCGCGCCAATTCGTCTACTTGCCGATTCCTGAGAGCGACGGCACTGTATTCCATCCCAACCTCGAACGTCGGTACACCGACTTTCTCCCGGGACTGGAAAGCTTCTGTGCCAACCACAGCTGCCACCTGCGTGAGAACCTACAATTCCCATCACCATTGCTTCAACGTTCCGTCCACCTCGACCCGGACTTTAAGCAACTCACGTACGGCGATGATGGTGCTCGACGGGGGCGCGTCATCAAGGAAATGTCCAACGGCGATTTGATCGTGTTCTATGCGGGGTTACGTCCCATTTCTCCCTGTGAGCACAAGCTTATTTACGCGATTGTCGGGCTGTATGTGGTCGATGAGGTTGTCTGCGTAAACGCTGTACCGCCGGAGCGCTGGCATCAAAATGCCCACACGCGCAAGTCGAAGCGGGGCGAGACCGACATCATCGTGCGCGCTAAGCGCGGTAGGTCAGGACGACTTGAGCGTTGCATCCCGATTGGGGGATGGCGTGACGGGTCATATCGCGTAACACCAGAACTGCTGGATGCATGGGGCGGACTGTCGGTGAAGAATGGCTTCATCCAGCGGAGCGTGGTTCCGCCGGCATTCCTGAACCCGCAACGATTTTACGCGTGGTTTCTGAGCCAAGAGATCCCGATGCTCGAACGGGACAACTAGCCGTGGATGAACCGCGAGTCGTCATCGTTCATCTCCGCAGGCCGACGTCCCACGCCGGCGAGAAGCGTTCCGACCCATTCTGGGAGTTCGGCAGCTTTGGTTGCACGAAATGTCATAGCAAGAATCTCTTGCACGCCAATAACGTGTCGAAGCTTGAGGGCGCGCGTCTCGCTTTCGCGCAAGGCGGGAAGCTGGGGTTCCGCCTTGTGCTGTTGTCGACGCCAGTGATCGTCAAGCGATGGCGTGATCGATGCGAAGTGCGATGGTCGCCCGTCGAGATGCCGTTCCGATATGAGGTGGCGCCGGTTCTGGCCGCGAACCAGCACAGCAGCGACTTTCCGCGGTTGACGGAATTGGTCAGGACCACCGATCGCGCCACGCTGGAAGCCAAGTTCTCCAGTCGGTTTCGTTCGAGAAAAGCACCGTTGAATGATGACCTATCGAAGGAGGTCATCAACGTCTACGAACGACTTCGTGGCGCGGCTCAGGCCGATGCCATCAGCAGCAGATACGAGCAGGCGCTCCCGCATCTACCACCTCTCGTCGATTTGAATCGAGAAGCGACCTATCAAGATTTGATTCGCAAGGCGTCGGGCCGTCCCTGATGTCATCTCAGCCGGGCCAAATTATCGCGGGGCGTCGATCGCGTAGTGCGTTCGTTCCCAGGTCTCGGCCAACGTCGTGAGCATGTCCAATCGCTCGCCATCATCGGTGTTGGGCCGCGCGTCCATGAGCCGATCGATTTCCTTGAGAGCGCGGCGGTAGTTGCGGTCAGACGTCACTGGCTTGATCTCCACCGTCGCACCTGGTCGCAAGTCGGTTCTTCACAATCTCCGGTACACCTCACGTCGGTGTGCGACGCGAACGATGAGCACGACAACTTCGTCGCTCAGCACGGAATACACGATGACGTAATCCTTGCCGGCATGAACGCGGCGAAGTTCGGGATATCCCTCCATCTGACACGAAGAGCTGCGATAGGGATCTTCTGCGAGCAACCCGAGCCAGCGCGCCACCCGTCTTCGAATGTGCTTGGGAAGTTCTTCGAGCTGGCGCTCGGCCTTGCCCGTAAGCTTGAGCGCGTACGCCACGTCACAAGCCCAGCTTGCGTTTGACGTCGGTCCATTTCGCTCCCTTGCCCGTCTTGCGGTACGCCTTGAGCGCCCGCATCGCTTCCTCGGCAAACTCTGGCCGGATCGCTGTTTCGTCGGCTCGCTTCTGTAGCTGCAGAAAATCGCGTTCCGGCACAACGACGTAGCGCTGCTTCCCGAGGATGAGCGTCTGAGTTGTCATGCTTTGCCTCTCCTGAGAACCCATTCCATGTCATTATAGCAGCCGGACAGCCGTGCTGACTCGGCGGCGCGCGGAAAGGAAAGCCGGCAGGCCGCGTGCATCGCGGCCGCGGGTGTTCACTTGTAAATCAGGTGGTTCTCCCGCATCGCCTTGAACTGCTCGACGTCGTCCTTCCACATCGCCGGCAGCTTCGCGGGGTCGTCCGTCGACTTCATGGCGTCCAGGGCTTCCTTGTTCTGGAGGAGGCGGAGAACCTTGTCGACCTCGAACTTCTCGCCGTGGATCTGGTGGAGGTGATAGGCGAGGGTCAGGCCGCTGCGGACGGGTTCGAGTGCATTGCGGTCGGTGATGAGGAAGAAGATGCCGTTGCACTTCTGCGTCCCCAGCTTGTGGCCCTTGGCGGGGGTGAACTCGATCGGGTAGGTGCGCAAACCCGGCAAATTCGAGGCGTTCATTGCGGCGGAGAGCTTTTGGCCGTCGATCCAAGGGGCGCCGATCACCTCGAACGGCTGATCGGTCCCACGGCCGACGGAAAGGTTCGTCGCTTCGACGAGGCACACGCCGGGGTAGAGCGTCGCCTGCGTGAGATTGCGCATGTTGGGGGATGGGTTGATCCATGTCAGCCCCGTCTCGTCCCACCACATGTCGCGCTTCCAGTTCTCCATCTTGATGACGTGCAAATCCGCGTTGATGCCGCCGGACTCCCCACCAAACTCATTGTTGAACAGCTGCGCCAGCTCCCCGAAGGTCATGCCGTGGGCGACGGGAATCCGGCGGAAGGCGGTGAAGCCGAGGCTCTTCTCATCTGCAATCGGGCCGTCGACGTTCTGGCCCGTGATCGGGTTCGGGCGGTCCAGGATGAAGATGGCGAGCTTATGCTTCGCCGCCTCCTCCATCATGATGCCCATCGTGGCCGAGTAGGTATAGAAGCGGGCGCCGACGTCCTGGATGTCGAAGACGATGGTGTCGACGCCCGTGAGCATCTCCTTCGTCGGCCGGCGCGTTTCGCCGTAGAGGCTCCACACCTTCAGGCCGGTTTTCTCATCGACGCCGTGCCCGACTTTTTCGTCGAGGTGACCGTAGAGACCGTGTTCGGGGGAGAAAAGGGCGACGATCTTCACGCCGTCGGCCTTGAGCAGCAGGTCGATGATGTGGTTGCCGTCGCGGTCGCGGGCGGTGTGGTTGGTGACGATCGCGATGTTCTTGCCCTTCAAGGGCGCGAAATTGTCGCGCTTGAGGACGTCCAAACCAGTCAGCACCTCGGCGGGCACGCCCTTCGCCTCAGCGTGGAGCCGGCAGGCGAGTGCGAGTGTGACGAGACCGGCGAGAAGGAGGGGAAAGAGTCGTTTCATGGCGAGTGATCTACTTTACATCGGTCGCGTTAACAAAGCGATGAGGCGCGGCTGCCGGGCTACTTAACCGTCCACCCCACCGGCTGCGTCCACGCCTGCTCCGTCTGGTCCTTGAACGTCGGGCGGGGGTGCGCCTTGCTCGAGCTCACGACCGCGCGGACGTACAGCTCGTGGCCGTTCAACTTGTAAGTCGGCTTGGCGCCTTCGACAGTCGCGAACGTTTGGCCGATCTCGTCCTGGTATCGACCCGTGGCGCGGATCGGCTTGCCGCCTTTGTCCGTCACCGGTGTGCTGCTCAGATCGTGCTTGATCGGCGTGCCGATGAACGCCGTCGAGTACGTGACGCCGTTTTCCGGCTGGATGTCGAGTTCGATCGTCTTTGCGTCCGCGTTGTAGCGCACGTCGCTGAGCGTGACGCCGGTGGACGCGTAGAAGTCGCCGGACTTGATCGCGCGGATGAGCGACTCGGGCGTCAGGTGGCGCGAGCGCACCATGACCCACCCGCGCCCGGGGATGCTGCGGCTGACGCCCTCGGTGTTGTAATGATGACTGTCGTCAGTCCCCAGCCCGTACAGCGGCGGAGCATTCAGCTTCGCCAGACGGATGGTGTTGGCGATGTCCCAAAGCTTCTCCATCGGCGCGTGCAGATCGTCGCCCAACTGGTTGACGCCGGGGTGGCCGTTGAAAATCTCGAAGAAGTGATCGGACACCGCGTGCGCGATGTCCTCGGCGGTGACGGCGTAACGGAAGTTCGGGTGGTTCAGGTGCGGGAGCATCTCCTGCCCCGTCCGCGCCTGCTGCTGGTGGACGGCCTTGAGATTCTTGTCGATCGTCTCGCTGACCGTCGCGCCGAGCTGCGGCTCGATCAGCTCGACGATGTTCGTGGCGTTGAGGTGAATGGGAATATTGTGCGCTTTCGTCGTATCCGTCGCGGCGGCGACCTCGAAGTGGCTTGAGATTTCCTCGCCGGGCAACATCAGGAACCTGCCGCGCTCCTCAAAGAGGCTGCGGAACTCGCTGAGCGGCTTCAACCGGACCTCCAGCGGCCCGCCGGCTTCGCTTTGCCCGCGCGTTTCGACCCAGTTCGGGCCGAAGCGGGCGAGGTACTTCTCGTACATCAGCTTCATCTCCGGTCGGGCGGCGCGGATGAGTGGAACCCACTTCTGGCCTTGTGCGATGACGTTGTGGTCAGAGAGGGCGAGGAAGTGATACCCGCGCTCGCGGTACCACTCGGCGACCATCTCGGGGAAGTCGTTGCCGTCGCTCCACAGCGTGTGCGTATGAAGGTTGCCCTTCCACCAGCGCGGGGGCGCGTCGGCGGGGATGGGATCTGCGGCGCGGGCGACGGATCCGATCGATACGAAAACGAGGAGGGCAAGT
The DNA here is from genome assembly GCA_038233535.1 of Tepidisphaerales bacterium. Taxonomy (GTDB): domain Bacteria; phylum Planctomycetota; class Phycisphaerae; order Tepidisphaerales; family Tepidisphaeraceae; genus DASYWJ01. The sequence goes on from JBBSLV010000024.1 coordinate 15,882, forward strand.
GCGTATGCGCGTGGTTGTTTCGTGGCCGTCACCGGTTGCTCCAGATGGTGTGGGGTTCGATCACAATGTCGGCCGTCGCGCCGGCCAAGTCAATCGTGGCCGGCGTGGGGTTGTCGTTGCTGTTGAAGATGATCACCTGCTCCCCGCGCCGGCAGGTCATGAGGCCGTCGAACTTCCCGTCCACGCCCTTCCTGTTCGCGAGAACGTCCACCAGCGCCTCCACCTTCGCGACGCGGACCACGTTGCCGCCCGTCAGGCGCGGTTCACCACCGATTGTTTTGAGCGATTTGTCGCCAATCAGCACGAGCGTGCCGCCACCCTTCGTCCACGGTTCGATCTTGTCGAGCACCGCGTCCTCGACGAAGTCGGGCTGCATGACGATCAGCACCTTGTACTTGTCGGTGAGCGCCCCGTCGGTGATGAGCAGCTCGTCGAGCACGTCGTATTCGGCGAGGTCGCGGAGCTTCGCTCCCCCGCTAATTGTGAGCCCAAGGTCGCCACCCAACCGGTAGAGCGTGGTGGGGCACAACACGGCGATTTCGGTGTCGCCGGGCTTGCCCGTGTAGAGATGGACGTATTTGCGGATGGTCTCGGCGTGGGTATCGAATTGGTACGTGAACAGTTGCGAAGCGCCGCAACTGGCATCGGAAAACATCCGGCGGACGAAGCCGGTGGGATCGAGATTGCCCGCCGGCTCGGTCGCGAGCGGCACGCCGTAGAACTGGTACGACGTTCCGATCCACTTGTCGCCGAAGTACGCGCCATGACAGTCGGCCGGCTGCATGACGATGCCGTACTTGCCCGCCATCTTTGCGAAGCCGGGGCAGTAGGTGCCATATGCGATCGGGTTGACGCCGCCTGAGTTCCCGCCGGGCTTCGTGCGGACTTTCTCCTTCGGGAAATACTTCAGCGTGAGCTGCACGCTCTTCTCGGCGAAGTCGATCAGCGCCTGGTCGTACCAGGTGACGAAGTCCAACCAGCGCCGGCGGTTTTCCCCCGTGTCAA
>JBBSLV010000025.1:0-16801 GCA_038233535.1 Tepidisphaerales bacterium
CGCGGGATCTTGATCCGCTACGAGAAGAAGGCGGAGAATTATCTGGCCGTCGTGCAACTCGCCTGTGCGCTGCTCTGGTACCGCCGACTGCACCGACTCACGACTTGAGATGGTTTCTTAACACCACTGAACCCCTACGATGTTTCATTGAGCCAACTCTTGAGCGTCGTATGCGGCCCACCCAAAGTTGTGGGTGTCAGCAGACCTGTGGTGACGCGCATCATCGCGGAGGCGCGCGGACGAGTGGAGGACAAGCAACTGCAGCGAGAGTATCAGCGCTTCCGTCAAAGCGGCCTCGGGAGCTACGGCGCCGAGGGTGTGCAAATGAGGCGGGCGACCACCGTTCGCCGTCTGTTTCCGCAGCGAATCGACTTCGCCAGAAAGGCTGCCGTGGTCGGTGGACTGGAGTTATCTGACCTCGCCGCCTATCCCGTTGCGCGAGCGGTCATCAATCAGAACTGGACGAACCCAGCGACGCAGGTGGTCCTTCGAAAGTTGTCGGCACTGATCCAGTTCCCATAAAAAAACCTCGGCAGCTTTCGCCACCGAGGCCGACAGGCGAACCTGTCCATTGAAGAAGCTGGCCAACAAGGACCAGCTACTGACTCCGCGGCCGGCCCGAAAGCCCGCCATCAGAAAGCGTATCGTCCATAATACCATACGCATATCAAGAAAATGTGTTCGGCTAACCGAGCGGCAGCACGATCGAAAAATCCGATCCCTTCCCCACTTCACTCCGCACGTCGATCGACCCCCCATGCTCTTCGGCGATGCGTTTGGTCATGGCCAGGCCGATGCCGGTGCCGCTTTTCTTTGTCGTATAGTAGGCTTGAAAGATTTTGTCGATCGCGTCCGGGGGGATGCCGGGGCCGGTGTCGATCACGTCGATCACCACGTCGCGTCCGCGCGGGGAGACGGACAGGATCAGCTCCCCCCCGCCGGTCATCGCCTGCACGGCGTTGAGCATCAGGTTGAGCACCGCCTGCTTCAGCATGCGCTCGTCAACCTCGGCGACGACGGGATCGGGGTGCTTGCGCAGGCGCATCTGCACCTTATGCACCTGGGCCTGCGGGGTGAAGAAGTCGACGAGGTCTTCCAGCACGCGGTTGAGGTCGACCGGCTTGCGGTCCAGCTCGATCCGGCCGGCGTAGCGGAGGAAGTCGTCGAGGATCTCGCGCAGCCGGCCGGCCTCGCGGTGGACGGTGTTCAGCCGGTTGGAAAGGCGCGGGTACGACCGGTGATGCGGGTCGAGGTCTTCCTGGAGCAATTGGAGGTTGAGCTGGACGGTCGAGAGCGGGTTCTTGATCTCGTGCGCCAGCCCGCCCGTGAGCGAGCCAAGCTCCGCCAGCCGCTCGGCCTGGCGCGTGCGGCGATCGAGGACGATGAACCGTTCGTAGGCGTAGATCGCCCCCAGGGCCGCGAGCGCCATCATGACGCCCGCGCCGGTGAGCACGCCCCAGGTGAAAGACATGGCGGCAGAAGGTAAGCGTTGCCCGTCAAACTGCAACGCGGCGGCGCGCGGTGCGTCGCCTCGCGGAGGTGGAGCGATGCGCGCCACGCACGCATCACACGTTGCACGTCACCTGTTGCGTACATCGCTTCCCACGGCTGCGCGCAAAACCCGTGCAGCGCACGCCAGGTTCGGTTGTGCGGGGTGGGCGCGGTGCGTTTCCGCTAAGCCGCAAGCGGCGGAGCGCGCTAAGCCATCGGTGCGCTGCTGCTATTGGCGGCAGCGGCGTTCGCGGCGGCAGCGGCGGCGGCGAGCCGCTTCACGTGCTGGGCGAGCAATCCCTTCTCGCCCTGAATCTGTTCGTAGTTCACCTTTTCGCCGTCTTTCAGCGAGCGAAAGCCATCGCCTTCGATGCTGCTGAAGTGGACGAACACGTCCTTTCCTTCAGGGCTGATGATGAACCCGAAACCCTTTTTCGAATCGAACCATTTGACGTTGCCGGTCGGCATGGCGTCCTCCCACACAAAAAGGCCCGGACGTGATTGCCCGCGGTTGCCAAAAACCACTGGCAAAAACGGATCGCGCGACCATCTATAGCAACATTCTTCATCCGCTCCAAGTAATTTCGCATTTTTGCGTCGATCCCATCCACTGCGCCCCCGGATTTCCTTCACGGCCCGGTGAAGCGGATTCCGCGCGTTGCCCCCGCCTTTCCCCCCGCGCTATAATCCTCACCTCCAGGCAGAGGGGTGTGTGAATGCAGTGACAATCAACCATCCACAACGCGCCGAGTCCCTCCCGACGATCATCCTCATCGTCGACGATAACCACATGGTGACACGGGCCTTATCGAGCCTGCTGCGCGGTGCCGGCTATGTCCCCCACGCCTGCCACTGCGGCGCCGACGCCCTGGCATTCGCCGCCGGCGGTCAAGCGCCGGGCGCGGCCGTCATCGATATCCATCTGCCGGACATCAACGGGCTTATTCTTTCCCAAAAGCTGCGCGAGCGGTTCGGCCCGGACATGCCCATCGTCATCGTCAGCGGGGACACGTCGATGGAGACGATCAAGTCGCTCCCGCACGTCGGCGCCACCTACTTTTTCCCCAAACCGGTCAACGCCGCCGCGCTGATGGAGCGGCTTAAAGAGCTGATCGACAACGGCGCGAAGCGCGAGACGGCGTAGCACGTCTTTCCGCTTGATCGCTCAAGCGACCGCGCCGCCCGACGGGAACGCGCCGTCGACGTGCTTCTGCGCCAGCTGCGGGTAATACCCCGTCAACCACTCCATGTACTTCCGGTCCGCATCGTTTACCGGGCGGATGATCTTTCCCGGCAACCCCATCACGACCATGTTGTCCGGCACCTCCAGCCCCGGCGGGACGACCGCCCCCGCGCCGATCAAACACCCCCGGCCGATCTTCGTGCGGCTGAGCACCGTCGCCCCCATCCCGATCAGCGATCCCTTCCCGACGAACATGCCGTGCAAAATCGCGCCGTGGCCGATGGTCACGTCGTCCTCGATGACGTTGGGCACGTCGGTGTCGCAATGGATGACGCAGTTGTCCTGCACGTTCACCCGCCGCCCGAGCGTAACGGTCGCCACGTCGCCGCGGACGACGGCGCCAAACCAGAAGCTGCACCATTCGCCGATGCGCACGTCGCCGACGATGATGGCGCTGCGCGCGACGTAGTAGTTGCCGGGGGTTTTGGTGAAGAGGGACATGGAAAGAAGTGTACGCTTTCGATGTCCTCAAAGAATAATGGATTCACAACGGAGGTCACGGAGCACACGGAAAAAGCCGGCGAAAAAGGCATTGGTCTCCGTGTTCTCCGTGTGTTCCGTGGTAAGCCTTTTCGGGAGGGCCGTTCTCAGCCCACGTTCATGGTCGCCAAAAACGTCTCCAGCTCCTTCCGCTGCGCTTCAAGCTGTTCCGTCAGCGATTCGATCTCCGTCTGAAGCGTCTCGATTTTCGACTCCTGAACGTTCAGCTTTGTCATCAGCCGGTCGTAATACGGGCTGGGCTGGCGGACGGTCCTCATGTTTTCGCGGATGCGGTTCTGCTCTTCGCCGATCTGCTTCCACAGCTGCTTGCGCTCGTCGATCTGCCGCTGGAGGTCGATCACCTTCTGTTTCATTTCGATCGCCTGCGAAAGCGCGGTCCGGACGTCTTCGGGAATGCTCCCGTTCTTCGCGTACGTGACGAGCGCCGTGATGTCGGCCGGCAGAATCGCGACGGCCTGGCCTTGCACGATCTCTTCCTTCACCACGAGTTTGCTGCCCTTGCCGGGTTCGACCGAACCCTTGAAGCGGTAGAGCGTCTCCGTCGTCTCGATGGGCTTCTCGGTATCGACGAGCTTCCATCCCTGGCGCAGCGGGTGCTCGACGATCAGCGTCTTCTGCTTGTCCGACTTGTTCTCCGCCAGGTATTCCTGCGTGAACACGTTCTTGTGCGTCAGCTCGAGCACGCCCTTGACGATCTTGGCCGTCATCAGCGAACTGTCGTTGCGGTTCTTCGTCGCGTCGACGCGCACCTGCAAGTCGATGCCGTAACTGAGCAGCCGCTCCTGCCCCGGCGGGACGTTGTCGACCTGCGCGTCGCCGGCGTAGGAATGACCGTCGAGGACGGTGATCGGGCCTTGAAGCAGATGCTTGCCGGTCGTGTTCTTCACGCGCGCGCCGTTGAGGGGATTTTTTGGAAGGACGGATGCGTTGTAGATCGAGAGGCGCTCGACTTCGATCTCGTCGGTGATGATCGGGATCATCGCCGACGTCTGGCGCGGGAGGGAGACGTTGCCGACGGTGTACTGGAACAGCTCCCCGACCTTGGCCGCCGAGGCGATCGTGCGGACGGACGCGGTGGGATCCAACGGCTGCGCGCTCGCCGGCGACGCCGTCGCCAGGGCGGGGCCGGACATCTCGCGCCGCATCGCTTTCTGGCGATCTGTCAATTGTTCACCCAGCGCGGCATTGGCCGCGACCTGGCTGGCCCGGTCGCGCCCCGGCTGCCCGGGCGCTGGGGCAAAATCGCCAAACTTCAACTGGTTTTCGATCCCCGCATCGTACGTCTGCGGCCTCAAACTCGCGTACAGCTCGGGCATCACCACCGGCCGGGGGATGTACAGCGGCTGGTACAAGTCCGTCACGAACGAGATCGGCCGCCCGCTCACGAGGCTCAGCTGCACGTTGTCCCAGTCGTTGTCCGTCTGGTTCTCGACGATCGCCCACCCCTGGAGCTTCGGCTTGTCGTCCGCCGTCGCGGGCAGGAGCAGCCGGTAGCTCGTTTTCCAGATGGGCGTCTCCACGACGTACCCCAGGCGCACGCGGCGTTCGCCTTCGCCGGCGAAATGAATCTGCACCGGCTTCTTGTCCTGGTCGCGCGCCTGCGCCAGCGCAGTGAGGGCGCGGCTCAGCTCATCCTGGAGCTGCGGATCCTGAAGCTCGATGCTGCGGACGGCGTCCAGCTCGATCGCCAGCATCTTCCCCCCCGCGATCAGGTTGAGCACCGACACGTCCACCGACTCCTCGCCTTCCTCGATCGGGCGCTTCTTCGTCTCCACGCCAAGGATGATTCCATCCACCTGTCGGTCCGCCTCCTGCACCGCCACCTTTGCGCCGCGCAGCTGGTTGAGCAGGTCGGCCATCGACGGGTTAGACGTAATATCGACCTGAAAGCTGCGCAGCGTTTTGGCGATGGGGTCGTGGGATGGATAGGTGATCGTGTTGACCGTCCCACCGTCGAGATCCTGCAACACGAGGCTCTTGAGAATGTCGTTGATCTGCGACGTTTTGAATCGCAGCTCGGTGGCGCCTTCGCCGTTGATCGTGCCAAAGTGCTCGAAGTACCCCACGCCGGAGGAGAAGAGCACGACCTGCTTCACCGGCACGTCGGCCGGAGGCCGGGTCGTCGGCGCCGTTTGCGTCGCCCCCCCGCCCGGCGCGGTCTGCGCATGCACTGGATGCGCCTGCCATCCCACCCCCGCCACCGCCGCCGCGAGCACCATTGATCGAGCCAGATTCCGCATAACCGTCTCCTTGCTGTGAACCGTGTAATCGTAACCGGCGGAGTTTGGACGCGCGCGGGCTGGGAAAGTTCGCATCAAATTGGGATGACGGCGGAGAGGAAATCAGAAGAAAGTATCAACCGCAGATGAACGCAGATAAACGCGGATGAGAAAAAGTCGCGAAGCTCGTTTCTTATCTGCGTTCATCTGCGGTTCAACCTCTGCGTCCTCTGTGCCACTGCGGTTTCACCGATTTTGCCCTTGCCTTCTCCTCGTTCGTACGATATTTTCTGTATAAACAGAACTGGGAGAAACATGGAGCTTACCCCCGTCACGCAGAAATTCATCCTTCACTGGGGAGAGATGGGCACCCGCTGGGGCATCAATCGGACGGTGGCTCAAACCCACGCGCTGCTGTTCATTTCACGCGAACCGCTGCATGCCGAGGACATCGCCGAAACGCTTGGTGTGGCGCGGTCGAACGTTTCGACGAGCATCAAGGAATTGCAGAGTTGGGGCATCATCCGCGTGGTGCACGTGCTCGGGGATCGACGGGATCATTTCGAGTCGATCAAGGACGTGTGGGACCTGTTCCGGCAGGTGCTGGATGAGCGAAAACGGCGGGAGATCGACCCGACGCTGGCCATCCTCCGCGACTGCATCGCCGAGGCCGAGCGGACGCGGACGCCTGAGCCGCACGTGAAGGAGCGGCTGGGAGAACTGCTGGGCTTCTTCGAGACGATGACCGGCTGGTACGAGCAGATCCGCCGGATGCCGACGCCGATGGTCATCCGGTTCGTCAAGGCCGGCGACAAGGTCCGCAAATTGATCGGCATGGCGTAAGGCACCGCTGGGCGGCGACGACCGCCTTTTATCAGGCATCTATATTTCTGTCTTAACAGAAATAACTGATAGAACAAGGAGGAGATCATGACAGTCTGTGAAGCCCCCAGAACGACCATGAGCGACCTGGCCCGGGCGCGTCTTGATGCCGACGGCGCCGCGCTGATTGCCGACTGGAGCCCCGCCGTGTTCATCCATTACGTGGTCGATCCTGACGTGCTCCAACCGCTCGTCCCCTTCCCGCTCGACCGCCGGGACGGGCGGGCGTACGTCTCCGTCGTCGCATTCGTGCAGCACCACCTCCGGCCGAAGGCCGGGGGCAGGATCACGGCAGTGCTGAGCAAGCCGCTGGCGAGCCATCCATTCTGCAACGTGCGGACGTACGTGCTCGTCGACGGGGAACCCGGCATCTACTTTCTCGAGGAATGGATCCCCAACCGTCTCGCCGCGCTGCTCGGGCCGCCGCTGTATGGACTGCCTTACCGGCTGGGCAATGTGTGCTACGACATTGCAGATGCCAATGCCGTGCACGGCGACGTCACCGCGCACGGTGCGGGTCAGTTCCGCTTCCGCGCATCCGGCGAACGGTTCGCCACGCCCGAACCCGCACCGTCCGACAGCCTCACCGAGTTCCTCGTCGAGCGCTACACCGCCTTCACGATGCGCGGCCGCACGCCGCTGCGGTTCCGCATCTGGCACGAGCCGTGGCTGCACGTGCCGCTTGACGTCCAGGTGGAGGACGATTCCCTCCTCGACGCGACGGGCGCCTGGCGGCGTCACGCATGCGTCACCTGCGGCCACCACTCCCCCGGGGTGTGCGACGTGCTGATTGGCCGGCCCTGCAACGCGCATCGAAGCCAGTTGAATGAAAGAAGCATCCCATGTTGATTCTGATCGCACTGCGTCTGGCGGGACTGTCCCTCCTCGGCCTCTTCGTGCTGAACTTTTTCGTCCCTGCCCGGTTCAAATGGGCCGAGGAGCTGCCGCGACTGTCTTTGATCAACCGGAGGATCTTTCAGGTGCATGCGGTGTTCATCGCGCTAATCCTGCTGCTGAGCGGGCTGCTGCTCGTGCTTTTGCCGCATGAACTAATCGCGCCCTCGCCGCTGGCCCGCGCGCTCCTCGGGGGGCTGGCCGTGTTCTGGGGGTTGCGCCTCTGGATGCAGTGGTTCATGTACGACCGTGAACTGTGGCTGGGCAAGCCGTTCGAAACGGCGATGCAGTTCCTGTTCAGCGGGTTGTGGAGCTTCCTCACCGCGACGTTCAGCGTCGCGCTCTGGCAGAATCTTCAGGTCTGAAGGGCCAGCCACACCCGTCATCCCGAGGGAGTTTCAACGACCGAGGGATTGGAGAGAAGCAACGCACCTGCACCACCAGATCCCTCAGAGTATCTCGGGATGACATTTCCGGAGAAGTTGGACGACATCATGCAAGGCAAAAGCATCATCATCGCCGGCGGGACCGGGTTTATCGGTCGTGCGATCGCGCGCGAGCTGGCGGAGCGCGGCGCGGATGTCGTGATCCTCACGCGATCGCCCGAACCATCGCAGGTCGGCCGGCACGTTCACTGGGACGGGAAGACCGTCGGCGAATGGATGCGCGAAGTCGACGGCGCCGACGCAGTGATCAACCTCGCCGGGAAGAACGTCAACTGCCGTTACACGCCAACCGCGCTGGCGGAGATCGACGAGTCGCGCGTCAACGCGGTGATCGCGATGAACACTGCCATCGCGCAGGCGCCCAACCCGCCGCGCGTGGTGATCCAGGCGGCGACCACTGCGATTTACGGCGACACCGGCGACCGCTGGCTCGACGAGTCCACTCCGCCCGGCTACGGCGTCCCGCCGCTGACGGCGCTGAAGTGGGAGCATGCGTTGGCGACGCATCCAACGCCGCAGACCCGTCGCGTTACGCTGCGCATCAGCTTCGTTCTCGGCAAGGACGGGGGCGCGTTGTCGATGCTCTCGATGCTGACGAAATGTTTCCTCGGCGGGACCGTCGGCAGCGGGCGGCAGTACATCAGTTGGATTCACGCCGACGACCTGACGTCGCTCGTCGTCCGCGCGATCACGGACGAGTCAATGTCCGGAATCTACAACGTCGCGACGCCGAACCCGGTGACCAATGCCGAATTCATGCGCGCGCTGCGCCGCGCACACGGCCGACCGTGGTGCCCGCCGACGCCGGCACCGCTCGTGCGGCTGGGGTGCTTCGTGATGCGGACCGAGCCGGTGCTCGCGCTGACCGGACGACGCGTGCTTCCGAAGCGACTTCAGGAAGCAGGCTTTGAATTTCGATTTCCCGCGATTGAGGACGCGCTGCGGGACATCGTCGGATGAATGGCGCGATCATTTCGCGAGCGAGGTGGCTAAATGAGGGGAACGGCGCGGAGGTTGACGCCGCGTTTTGCAAGGCGGGGGGTACACGACTACCTTGTGTCGTTCCATGAGCGACCTGCGAATCGAGCCCGTTTCCGCCCCCTTTACCGCGACGATCACTCCGCCGGGGTCGAAGAGTTTGACCAACCGCGCGCTGGTGCTGGCGGGGCTGGCGCGCGGGGAGTGCGTGCTCACGAACGTGCTGTTCGCGGATGACACCAAGGTGATGCTCGACGCGCTGAAAGCGCTGAATTTTCAGGTTGATGTCGATGAGGAGAACCAGGCCGTCCGCGTCATCGGGCAAGGCGGGCGGATTCCCTCGTCGTCGGCGGAGATCTTCTGCGGCAACAGCGGGACGACGATCCGGTTCCTCGCCGCGATGCTCTCGCTGGGCCGGGGGACGTACACGCTCGACGGCGTTCCGCGCATGCGCCAGCGCCCCATCGGGCCGCTCGTGACCATGCTCCGCAACCTCGGCGCGCGCGTGAAGCACACGATGGCCGATGGATATCCGCCCATCCGGATCGACGCCGATTCTTTTCCCGGCGGGTTCGTGCGCTACGGCAGCGAAACGTCGAGCCAGTATCTCTCGGCCGTGCTGATGGCCGCGCCGTACGCGCGAAACGAACTGCACGTGGACCTGACGGGTGAGCAGACGAGCTGGCCGTATGTCGCGATGACGATGCAGTTGATGGATGCGTTCGGCGTGACGCCCGAGCTGATGCGCGACCCGACGACCGGTCAGCCGAAGCAGATCATCATCCCCCCGGGCGCGTACGAGCCGACGAGCTACGCGATCGAGCCCGATGCGAGCAATGCCACGTACTTCCTCGCCGCCGCCGCGATTCATCCGGGCGCGAAGGTGACGATCGAGGGGCTTGGCAAGCAGAGCCTTCAGGGCGATGTCGGATTTGCCGACGTCCTGCACAAGATGGGGGCCGATCTCGTCTTCGGCCGCGATTTTCTGACGCTGACGGGCACGGAGCGATTCGAGGCAACCGACGTCAATCTCTCGAACATGCCGGACACCGCCCAGACGCTGGCGGTGGCGTGCCTCTTCGCCGACGGCGTGAGTACGCTGCGCGGGCTGCATACGCTGCGCGTGAAGGAGACCGACCGGTTGGCCGCGCTGGCGAGGGAGTTGAAGAAGCTGGGCGCGGAAATCGACATCGAGGGCGACGACGCGCTGACCATCACCCCGCCGCAAGACAGCAAGCTCCGCCCGTCCGCGATCGACACGTACGACGACCATCGCATGGCGATGAGCTTCTCGATCGCAGGCACACGGTCGGCGGGCGTGACGATCCGGGATGTCGAGTGCGTGAACAAGACCTACCCGAACTTCTTCGCGGACCTGGAGCGCACGATCCGCGCGACGACGTGAGTCGCTACCGCTGCGTTTAGCGCATAATGACCCAGAAGGCGATTGCGGACACGGCCAACACGATGAGCACGGTCATGATGAGCCAGTGCAGCGGAAGATAGCCCGCCAGTCCCCACACACGCCGGGGCGAACAACCGGTCGCCGTCTTCATGATCACGAGCGGGATGGTCCACACGAGCACCGCGACGGGCAGCAGGAGCAGGGCGATCGCGAGCCATGCGACGGGCGCGAGTTGCCCGCTCGCGTTAAACACGTGGTGGTCCGGGAGGAAAACGCCCGCCGTCGCCAGCAGCGCGGGGATGAGCAGCAGCGCGAGCGGCGCGGCGGCGTAGTGATGCAGCGGCGAGAGATCGTCGCTCTTGCCGGGGAGCCCGCGCCAGATGAACGTCGGCAGGTCGGTCGCCAATCGAAGCCACACGCAGGTCGCGATCCAGCCGAGCGCGCACACGAGCGCCAATGCCGGCCACACGCCTCGCGGCAATCCCGTCGGCATCTGTAGATAGATTCCCGCCATGAAGGGAACGATCAGCGCGATCGCCGTGATGCGGATCGTGCGCAGGCGGAACGCGTGAGCATCGCTCGCGCAGATGCGTACGGGCCGGCAAAGCTCGCGCGCGAAGACGCGCGGGTGCAGGATGATCAGGCGCGTGGTCTGGAGGTGCGCGCTGAGCTTCCCGAGCCGCTTGCGATAGAGCCACGGGACGCGCGCCAGCGGCAGCTGCGCGGGGTCGAACGGCTGGCCGCATTCGGGGCAGCGGTCGCTCATCAGCCCGACGAGGCTGTAGCCGCAGTTCTCGCACAATAGGTCAAACTCCGCGGGAACGGGTTGGTCGGGGGAGATCGCGAACGGCGCCGGCGCGGGTTCCATCGAAGGAGGAGTGTCGCACCTGGGCGCGGGAGTGACAACGTGACGAGCGCGCCGATCCCCGGGACTTCGCTGCGCTACGCCCCGGGGCGTAGCGCAGCAAGCTTGCGACCGAAGCGCAGTCCCGGGGATTTTCCCACCTGCGCGGGACAACAGCGCATCGGAACTGCGTCTGTACAACACGCATCGGAACTACGTCTTGCCCCGGTTTTCTCGCCCCGTTATCGTCGCGCCCTTGCTCGAATTCCGTAGGAGTCCCCGCATGCCCATCCGCGTCACGATCTGGAACGAGTTTCGCCATGAGAAGAAGAACCCCGTCGTCGCCAGGCTTTACCCCGACGGAATGCACGAGGCGATCGGTTCGCACCTGCGCCAGCGCACGGACCTGGCGATCCGAACGGCCACGCTCGACGAACCGGAGCACGGGCTGGGCGATGGAGTGCTCGACAACACCGACGTGCTCACCTGGTGGGGACACCTGCATCACGACGACGTGAGCGACCGGGTGGTGGAGCGCGTCTTCAACCGCGTGCTTGCGGGCATGGGGCTGCTCGTGCTGCATAGCGGGCACTTCTCGAAGGTGTTCAAAAAACTGATGGGCACCACATGCAACTTGAAATGGCGCGAGCATGAGAACGAACGGGAGATCCTGTGGGTCACCCACCCCGGCCACCCGCTGGTGGCGGGCATCGGCGACCACGTCATCCTCGTGCACGAGGAAATGTACGGCGAATTCTTCGACATCCCCGAGCCCGAGCAGACGGTGATGATCAGCAGCTTCACCGGCGGGGAAGTCTGCCGCAGCCTGTGCACGTGGACGCGCGGCGCCGGCACGGTCGTCTACTTCCGACCGGGTCACGAGACGTTCCCGTCATATTATGACCCGAACGTGCTGCGGATCATCGAGAATGCCGTCCGCTGGATCGCGCCCACGCCCGTCGAGCCGCACACGTTTGGGAATCGGAAGATGGGGTGGATTGACGAGACGAAGGGCTGATTCCGCCTGACGTGCTATACTTTGGCAACCATGTCACGCACGACCACGATCATCGGGCCGAACGACCACGGCCGTCCCATGACGCTCGACGAGTTCGACCTCGCCGAAGGCGTCGAGGGGCGCTTGTATGAACTGGGGAGAGGAGTCATTGTCGTGACCGATGTGCCCGGCCCGTCACATTTCGCGCAAGCCGAAGCGATGCGGCGTCAATTGTATCGGTATGACGCTGCACATCCTGAGGTGATCCACGGCATCGGTGCCGGGAGCGACGCGAAAATTCTCGTGGATGAAGACCAGTCCGAACGTCACCCCGACCTGCTGATCTACAAGACCCCCCCGCCCGACGCCGATGTCTGGTCCACCTGGATCCCCGAAATCGTCATCGAAATTGTCTCGCCCAGCTCCACCCGCCGTGACTACGATGAGAAGCCCGGCGAGTACCTCGCGTTCGGTGTGTCCGAATACTGGATCGTCGATGCGGCGAAGCAGCAGGTGACCGTCCTTCGCCGCTCGCGCGGTCAATGGGCGCGGTCCGTCGTGAAGCCCGGCCAAACCTACCAGACCCGGTTGCTCCCCGATTTCACGCTCGACGTCGCCGCCGTGCTGGACGTGGCGAAAAGTTAGGGACCATCTCCCGGGAGCAATTTTCAATTTTTAAATTCCGGCTCTCGCGCGAACGATCCTCGGCGCGACCGCGAGCCCCGCGCGCATCAAGGCATTCGCCCTGCGTTCCGCTTGACGGTTACCAGCGATTCACCGATGATTCTGCACAACTCATCGCATTCATTGAGCAGGCTCGCCATCCGTGCATCCGGCAGCAGGTTCGCCTCGATAATCATGGTGATCCAAACGCTGGACTCCCTCAGCTCTTTCAACCAGATGCTCAACTTATGAACGAAGTCACCTCTACTTTCCGCCGCGCACCCCTCTTCGTAGTTGGGCGCTGGAGAAGTGCTGCACCGAACAAGCTGAGATGCAATATGACGGCCCATTCGCGTATCCGGCAAGGCATCGCAAGCCTTTCCGCAACGAACCGCGAACTTGCAGATCGTCCTACATAGGCAACCCCAATTTTCAATTGTCAATTTTCAATTGTCAATTTTCAATTTTCAATTGCAAATCGTTTTCCCTGCGTCGCCTGCGGATGATCCTCCCGCACGAGATCCAGTTCCGCCGCCTTCGCATTGCTCTCGATTTGCTCGACGCTCTTGCAGCCGGGAATTACCGCGCTGACGGCCGGGTGCTGGAGGCACCACGCCAGGGCCCACTGCGCCATCGGCACGCCGGGCGGGACTTCGTCCCGCGCGATTTTCTCGACCTCGCGCAGCTTGCGGTCGATCTCCTTCGGATCCTGGTTCCCGCGCGTGTCGTCGGCGGCGAAGCGCGCGCCGGGCTTGTACTTCCCGCTGAGAAACCCGCTGGCCAGCGGAACGCGCGCGAGGATGCCGATCTGGTGCTCCATCGCATACGGAAAGTCGCGCTGCTCTGGCCGGCGATCGAGCCGGTTGTAGACCACCTGTAGCGCCTCAACCTGCGCGGCTTGCGACTGCTTCGTCTGCCGTTCACCCGCGTTGCTGCGCAGGCTGTTGCCGATGTGACGGACCTTGCCCTGCTCCTTCAGCCGAATCAGCGTCTGCTGAAGCTCGACATTCTCGAACTCATCATCCGCCAGCGAGTGGTACTGGAGCAGATCGACGTAATCCGTCCGCAGCGCGGTCAGCGACGCCTCGAGTTGCTCGACCGCGTCTTTGGGGCTTCGCTCGTCGCTGCGCTTCATGTGGCCGGTGAACCGGTGGCCGAACTTCGTCGCCACGACCCACTTCTCGCGATCGCGCTCGATCGCGGCGCCGATGAGCCGCTCGGACGTGTGATCGCCGTAGCACTCGGCGGTGTCGATGAGGTTCAGCCCCAATTCCCGCGCCTTGTCGAACATCGCGTCGACTTCGGTTTGGGCAAACTGCTTCCCCCACTCCCCGCCGAGTTGCCAGGTGCCAATGCCGATGACGGAAACGCGGAGGTTGGTCTTGCCGAGAGTGCGGTATTTCATGGTGGGCAGCTTATCGCGATGGCCGCACGCTGGAAGCGCTGCGCATTCGTTTCGATGAATCCTCCCGGGCACAGATCGTCCGGATGTCGCAGGGATTGCCGCACTTTACTCATCTCATCGGCTTGCACGCGCTGCGCGCGGCGGCCACGCGACACAGCAGGACTGTAGACACGAAGGACGTGCAGAAGGCATTCACCGACGCGGTCAATCAGTCCGATCAAACCGTCGCTAGCGCCTATGCGAGCGCCATCCATAGCGCACAGCCCGGAGCCAAGTATCCCCAAGTACTTCTCGCTGCCGCGGTCGCCGCATATACAAGCGGGGATGGGTTTGGCTATTTTCAGCCCTCACACCTCGTGGACCCGATGACCACCATTTTGGCCCGGCCCGAGGAAATCGCCGGGTTCAATCAGCATCTCTCGCAGTTTGTCGAGGCGAGACGAGGTGCCGTGCTCGAACGAGCAGGCGGACCCCGAGCCTATCGGTTTCGATTCGCCCAACCTCTGCTCCCGCCATACATCATCATGCGCAGCATCACGGATGGAATCGTTACAACCGAAGTGGTGAACGGAATGCTGGAAGACGGGTGATTCCGGTGCGTGACCGTTTCGGCGGCTGATTCGGTGAAAGAGGTTGCCCGCGAATCTCACGAATCTACACGATGAGAACCGATGCCGATCCACCTCTTTCCTATTCGTGACAATTCGTGAAATTCATGGGCAGATCTGATTTTCGACGGGCACGCCCCGAAACAGTCACGCGGCCGGGTGATTCCAGGGGGGCGCATCATTTGGGCCCATCCCCGCGCAGGACTTCATCCACCGTCGTCTGGAATGTGTTGATCGAGCTGGCGCTGACTTTCGGTTGCTCCAGCTTCCCCGTCACGTGGATCTGAAGCAGCTCGTTCTTCGCCGTCGTCAGCAGGTCGCCGACAATCGGGATCTTCGGCCAACTGGGGTTGTCGGTGGTGAACGTCATGCGGACGCGCTTGGCGCCGAAGTCGAGCAGCCCGCTGCCCTGCATGACCATGCTGTTGGAGCGGAGGGCGATGTTCTCGAACGTGACCTTCTGCCCGTCGACCCCGTAGGATGCCTCGGCCTGGTTGAACGGGCTGGAGATGGGCAAGGCGAGGTTGGTGATCTGGAGCAACCCGAGGACGAGGGGAATCTTGTACATCTCGCGCCCCTCGACGCGCACCTCGCCGCGACCGCGCCGGGCGGACGGGTCGGACCAGTTTCCCTCCAGCGCGAGCCTGGCGGTCAGGTGCCCGCTGATGTCCTGCTCGGTCTCGGCGGCGATCTGCTTCACGTCGGCGTTGCGCAGGGCGAGGTCCATCGCGTAATGCGAGGGTTCGTCGTCGGGGAAATCGAGGGTGACGTTGCCGGCGATCTCCCCGCCGGCGAGTTCCCCGCTGATCGGACCGATGCGCAGCAGGTCGCGGTCGGCGGGCTTGAGCATCTCGGCATGGAGATCCTTACCGGGGCGCCCCGCGAGCTTCAGCGACGTTGCCTCGATCAGCCCCTTCAGCTCCGACAGCTCGCCTTGGCGGACGGTGCCCGCGAGCACCAGGCTGCCGTCGACGTCGCTCAGCGGCACGCCGACGTCCATCGTCGCCGCGGGCATCGTCATCTTGACGGCGAAGTCCATGTCGAAGTCGGCGGGCGGCGGGTTGGTCGCGGCCGCGACGGCGGCAGTGGCGCTCGGCGCCGACGACGGACGCGGCGTCGTCGTGCCGATCTTCGAAAGATCCCCGCGCAGCGCCAGCGTCGGGAAGTCGAACGACACCACCCCCTGGAGCTTCAGGGACTCGAACAAATCGGCCAGCACCGTCGGCAAGGCTTCGCGGAACGCGTCGTCGACCGGGACGTCGGTTCCGGCGAGCTTCAACTCCCAGTTGCTGCGCGATCCCACCGCGCCGCTGCCGGACAGCTTCAGCCGGGCGGCGCCGTGGTTGGCGGTGAGGTCGGTGAGCGTGATCCTGCTTCCGGCGACGGTGACGGCGCCGGCGACGTCGTCGAGGCGGTACGGCAGCGCCTTGAGGTTCACGGCCAGCTTGCGCGGCTTGATCGTCAGGTCGAACCCGGACGGAATCGCCGACGGCGCAGTTGACGGCGCCGGCGACGCCGACGGCGCGAGCGAGTCGACGGAGCCGGGCAGCGCGTCCGCAACGGCGGCGATGGGTTCGGACGGATTCTGATGCCGCGGCGGCTCGTGAGGCTCGTCGTGGGGCGCGCCGCTGTATGAGAAGTCGAGGTCAACCGTGCCCTCGGGACGGACTTGGTCCCACGCCTCCTTCGCAGTGGTGGGCAGGGATTGGTACAGCGCGCTGTCGAGCAGGAGATTGGTTGCCTGCGCGAACAGGGCGACGTGGGGACGGGAACCGACGCGGTTTTCGGTCGCACTATCCGCGCGACCGTTGCCCGCGGGCTGTTGGTGCGGTTGGTCCTGAATCCACGTGATCGTGCCGCGACCCGTGAGGTTTGCGTCGCCGCGCCGGCCCTTGATGTCGCTGAGGACGAGACGGTCGCCCGTCAATTGCACTTGACCCGTCAGGTCGGAGACGGCGAACGTGCCCTCGCCGGGCCAGGCGGTGCCGTTGCGCAGCGTGATCTGGAACTCCTGGTCGATGAGCGACGCGAGGCTCGCCGGCTGCGTCGTCGCACCCGGCGCGGCGGCGGCGAGGGCGCGAGGATCGTTCGGTTTGCGAAACACGCGGCCGTCGACGTCGATCACGCCGCCCACCCCGATGCGCTCGATCCACTTGCGGCGGTCGCCGGGCATGGCCGACAGCAGGCTCTCGTCGATCGGGACGTTGCGCGCGACGATCCTCAAG
>JBBSLV010000026.1:0-16764 GCA_038233535.1 Tepidisphaerales bacterium
CAAGAACCAAGAACCAAACAAGCTCCAAAGAAAAAACGGAGAAGCTCCAAACGGGAGTAGAATCGCCGCCATGAGCCTCAACCAGCAGCTCGCCGAGTTGTTTCACTCGTTGGCCGCGCTCATGGAGCTGCGCGGCGACAACGTGTTCAAAGTCATCGCGTTTCAAAAAGTCGGGCGGATCATCCATGAGTCGAACATCGACTTCAAAAAGTGCATGGAGGAGGGAAAGCTCTGCGACATCGAGGGCATCGGCAAGGGGAGCCGGCAGGTGATCGAGGAGTTCATTCAGACGGGCAAGAGCGCCGTTTTCGAGGAGATTTCCGCGACCGTGCCGGCGGGGCTGGTCCCGCTGATGAGCATCGAGGGGATGGGACCGAAGACCATCAACATGCTGTGGAAGGAACGGGGAATCACCAGCCTCGCGGAGCTGGAGAAAGCACTGGAGAACGGCGCGCTGAAGGGAGTGAAGGGGCTGGGCGAGAAGAAGATCGCCACGATCAAGGCGGGGATCGAGCATTACAAGTCGGCGGCGGCGACTGGACCGGTTGCGCGGCGCACCGGCATTCCGCAGGCGACGGAGTACGGAACAGCGCTGCTGGCGGAGGTGCGAAACATTGAAGGCGTGACCCGCGCGGAGCTGGCGGGAAGCTTGCGGCGCCGGCGGGAAACGATCGCCGACCTCGACATCGTCGCCGCCGTCAAAGATCCGAAAATCGGCGCCGACGTGAGCGCGGCGTTCTGCAAGCTGAGCGGCATCGTGCAGACGATCGTCGCCGGCCCGAGCAAGTGCAGCGTGAAGATCGCCAACGGGATGCAGGCGGATTTACGCATCGTGCCGGAGGAGAACTTCGGCGCGGCGCTGATGTACTTCACCGGCTCGAAGGAGCACAACGTGAAGATCCGCTCTCTCGCACTGAGGAAGAAGATGACGCTGAACGAGTGGGGGTTGTACAGGATTGAGGAGTACGACAAGGCCGAGAAGGAGATTGCAAAGCCGCCGCTTGCTTCGGCTGTCGCCTCCGCGACGGAGGTGGAAATCTACCAGACCCTGGGCCTCTCCTATGTCGAGCCCGAGCTTCGCGAAGATCGCGGCGAAGTCGACGCCGCCAGGGAAAACCGGCTCCCCAGGCTTCTCACGTTGAACGACATCCGCGGCGATCTGCACGCACACACCACCGAATCCGACGGCACCTCCACCATCGAGGAAATGGCGCACGCGGCCAAGGCGCTGGGCTACGAGTTCCTCGCCATCACCGATCACTCCAAAGCGCTGGCGATGACCAACGGGCTGTCCGAAGAGCGGCTGCTGAAGCATATCGAGAACGTTCACCGCATCTCGGACAAGCTGAAGGGCATCACGCTGCTGGCCGGAAGTGAGGTGGACATCCTCGCGGACGGGAGAATGGACTACGACGACGACGTGCTGAAGGAGCTGGACATCGTGATCGCCAGCCCGCACGTGTCGCTCAAGCAGGATGCGACCAAAGGCACGGAGCGGATGCTGCGGGCGATCAACAACCGCTATGTGAACGTGATCGGCCATCCCACGGGCCGGCTGATTAACGGTCGGGAAGGATTGCCGCTGAATCTAGAGCCGATCTTTAAAGCCGCGGCCGAGACGGGCACGGCGATGGAAATCAACGCCAGCTATCCGCGGCTGGATTTGAACGATGTGAACGCCAGAAATGCGCGCGAGGCGGGGGTGATGATCTCGATCAACACCGACGCCCACAGCACGGGCGAATTTTTGTTGATGCCGTTCGGCATCGACGTCGCCAGACGCGCCTGGCTGACGCCCGCGGACGTGCTCAACTGCCTCCCGCTGGCGGGTCTGAAAAAGTTTCTCGCCGCCAAGCGCGGGCGGTGACGCACGCGCGGAGACGAAGAAAATGCGGAACACGAATCAACACGAATCTCTGGACATCAGGTCAGGACAGTTAAATCACCGTCGGGCGTTCAGTTCTCTACTCTACTGGACAGGAGTCTTTCTTCCTGTTCGCGAACAAAGTCGCGGGAGGAATCGGCCGACGCGGGCGCGGTAGACGGCGTATTGATCGCCGGTTGTCGCCAGCATGTGCCGCTCTTCGCGGCGGGCTTCCCATTGGAGGCAGGTGAGATGGATCACTGCCAGGAGGAGTATCAGCGGGCTGGGGATGACAAGCACCGCGCCGATCATCAGCAGCGAGGAGAGGGCGTAGATCGGATGGCGGACGTGAGCGTAGGGACCGGTGACGATGAGCTGCGTCGTCTCGGTCGGGTCGATGCCCATCCGCCAGGATTTGCCCATGCGCTTCCAGCAGACCCAGCTCCCCAGAAGCGCGGCGACGGCGAGGGCAAGGCCGATGATTGGCAGCGCGCCGCTGTGCACGAGCGGCGCGAGAAGGGCGGGCGGGCGCGTCTTGTACGCGCTGATGAACGGGTGCGCCACCCACGCGACGACGACGGGATACCAGATGATCCGGATCGCCCGGCCCAGTGGTTCGGGAGGGACAAAGTTCGCATCGCGGCCCGTGCGTTTTCGCGCCTTGAGCACCATGCGGATCACGCGCGCCCAGTACGTCGCGAGGATCAAACCGAGAAGCAAGGCGAACCAGCGCGGCGCCGTCATAGCAGTTGCACCTGTCCCGCCACGACGCGATGGAGAGTTTTGCGACTGCGCAGGAGCAATCGGCCGGTGGAGTCGAGCCCTTCACATCGCCCGGTGACGGGGGGGCCTTCGCCGTTGTTGATGACGGTGACGCGCCGGCCGACGAGGGCGTGGTGGGTGTCGTACTCCTGGAGGAAGTATGAGAACAGCCGCTCGTCGCGGTGCAGCAGCGTGGCCTTGAGGTGACGAGCGACGGTGACGAGCGCATCGGTGATGTCGAGCGATTTGCCGGCGATTGTCGAGAGCGACGTGATCCGCTCGCGCAGGGCCGCGGGCGCGCGGCGCGGGTCGAGGTTCACGTTCAGCCCAAGCCCGACGAGATCGGCCTTGTGCACGCGCTCGCACAGCAGCCCGGCGAGTTTCCTGCCGTCGTAAAGCACATCGTTCGGCCACTTCAACTCGACCTTCGGTTCGCCGGCGATTTCCGCGGCGGCGTTGCGCACCGCAAGCCCCGCGAGCAGCGGGATCTGGTGCGGCGAGAGGTGCTGCTCGATCGGCAACACGAACGTGACGGTCAGACAACCCGGCCCGGACCACCACGCATGCGCCCCTCGCCCGCGCCCGGCGAGCTGATGGCCGGTGAGCACCATCGCAGGCGCATACAGCTCGCCGCGCTTGCGCAGGACGGCGGCATGATCGTTCGTGCCGCGCAGGCGCGGGAACCAGTGGAGGCGGAAAGGTTTGATCTGCGAGCGCAGGCGGGCGAGATCGAATGAAATTGCCGATTTGCCCTTTGCGATTTGCGATTGAAGAGCAGGCGAACGGTTCATCTGTGGCTCATTCGGCAATCGCAAATCGGCAATCGGTAATCGGCAATCCCTACCCTTCCAGCACGATCAGCAAATCCCCCGCCGCGACGGTCGAGCCGGCCTTGACCAGCACGTCGGCGACCTTTGCCTCGCGCGGGCAGTAGACGGCCGTCTCCATTTTCATCGCTTCGATCGACAGCAACCGCTCGCCTTCCTTGACGGCCTGGCCCTTTTTCACGGCGACGCTCGAGACCTTGCCGGGCATCGGGGCGGGGACATGATCGGGGTCTTCGGCGTCGGCCTTGGGGTGCTTGTGGAGGCTGGCCTCGAGCGAGCGGTCGGCGATCAGCACCTCGCGCGGCTGGCCGTTGAGCTCGAAGAAGACGGTGCGCATGCCGTCGTCGCGCGCTTCGCCGGTCGTCAGATATCTGACGATCAGCGTCTTGCCCGGCTCGATCTCGACGTTGATCTCGTCGCCGCTCTGGAGGCCGTAGAGGAACGCGGGCGTCGGCAGGACGCTGGTGTTGTCGTAGGCCTGCAAGTGTTTCTGGTAATCGAGGAACACCTGCGGGTACATCAGGTAGCTCTGCACGTCGACGTCGCGGGGGTCCGTGCCCATCTTCGACGCCAGCTCCTTCTTCGTCGCATCGAGATCGACCTTCGGCATCTTCGCGCCCGGCCGGCCCTTCATTGCTTCGACGCCGGCGGAGTTGAGGATGATCTTCTGCAACACCTTCGGCCACCCCTGGTCGGGGAAGCCGAGCTGGCCTTGCATCATCTCGACGACGCTGCGCGGGAAGTTGTGCTTCTTGCTCGGGTCGAGGATGTCCATGGGCGTGAGCCCGTTGGTCACCATGTACAGCGCCATGTCGCCGACCACCTTGCTGCTGGGAGTGACTTTCACGATGTCGCCGAACAGCTCGTTCACCGCGGCGTACATCTTCGCGATCTCGGGCCAGCGCTCGGCCAGGTGCAGACTCTTCGCCTGCTGGCGGAGGTTGGTGTACTGCCCGCCGGGCATTTCGTGCTGATAGACCTCCGCCGTCGGGGACTTCATGTTCTCTTCGAACGGGTAATAAAACTCGCGGACGGCCTCCCAGTACGTGCTCATTTCCGCCAGCGCGTCTCCGTCGAGGCCGGCGTCGCGCGGGGTATTCTGTAAAGCGGCGACGAGCGAGTTGAGGTTCGGCTGGCTCGTCATGCCGCTCATGGACGCCAGGGCCGCATCGGCGATGTCGACGCCGGCGTCGGCGGCGCGGAGGATCGAGCCTGACTGCACGCCGGCGGTGTCGTGCGTGTGGAAGTGGATGGGGATGTCGATCTCGTCGCGCAACGCCTTGACCAGCGCGTGCGCCGCGTACGGCTTGCACAGCCCGGCCATGTCCTTGATGCCCAGAATGTGCGTCCCCATCTTCACCAGCTCTTTGGCCATCTTCACGTAATACGTCAGGCTGTACTTCGTGCGCCGCGGGTCCAGGATGTCGCCGGTGTAACAGATGGCGGCTTCGCAGAGTGAGTCGGTCTTGTCGCGCACCGTTTCCACCGCGACCTTCATGTTCTCAACCCAGTTGAGCGAGTCGAAGATGCGGAACACGTCGATCCCATGCTCGGCGGCGGTCTTCGTGAACGCGCGGACGACGTTGTCCGGGTAGTTGGTGTAACCGACGGCGTTGGACGCGCGGAGGAGCATCTGGAACGGGATGTTGGGCACGCGCAACCGAAGCTGATCGAGCCGGTCCCACGGATCTTCCTGGCAGAAGCGCATCGACGTGTCGAACGTCGCCCCGCCCCACATTTCCAGGCTGAACAGGTTCGGCGTGCGGTGCGCCACGGCCTCGGCGATCTTCAGCAAATCGAACGTGCGCACGCGCGTCGCCAGCAGCGACTGGTGGGCATCGCGCATCGTCGTGTCCGTAAACAGCAGCGGCTTTTGCTTGCGCACCCACCGGCAGAATTTCTCAGGCCCCATCTCCAGCAGCTTGTTGCGCAGCCCCGGCGGAGGCGGGGCGCCGTGGGCATAGGCGGGCACCTTCGGCTCCTCAAACTCGCGCTTCGGGTCGAGCTTGCCCTTCACGTCGGGCCGGCCGTTGACGATCACATCGCCCAGATAGCTGAGAATCTTCGTCGCCCGGTCGCGCTTGGGGCGGAAGCGGAACAGCTCGGGCGTCGAGTCGATGAACGTCGTCGTCGCGTCGCCGGCGGCGAACGTGGGGTGCAGGATCAGGTTTTCGAGGAACGGGATGTTCGTCTTCACCCCGCGGATGCGGAACTCGCGCAGCGCGCGGTCCGTTCGCTTCACCGCCTCCTCAAACGTGACGCCCCAGCTCGTGAGCTTCACCAGCAGCGAGTCGAAGTACGGCGTGATGATCGCGCCGGCGAACCCGTTGCCCCCCTCCAATCGGATCGCGAAGCCGCCGGCGCTGCGGTACGTCGTCAGCCGGCCGTAGTCGGGGATAAAACTGTTTTCCGGGTCTTCGGTCGTGATGCGGCACTGGATCGCGTACCCGCTGGTCTCGATCTGGTCCTGGGGCGGAACGTTGAGCGGCGCCTCGTGCAGCTTGTGACCCTGGGCGATCAGGATCTGGCTCTTAACGATGTCGACGCCGGTGACGACTTCCGTCACGGTGTGCTCGACCTGAATGCGCGGGTTGACTTCGATGAAGAAGAACTCGCCGGTGTCGTCGTCGACGAGGAATTCGACCGTGCCGGCGTTGCGGTAGTTGGCGGTCTTGCACAACTGCACGGCGGCGGTGCAGATGCGCTCGCGCAGGCCGCGGGGGAGGTCGATGCTGGGGGCGACCTCGACGACTTTCTGGTGGCGGCGCTGGACGGAGCAGTCGCGCTCCCACAGGTGCACGAGGTTGCCGTGGGCGTCGCCGAGGATCTGGACTTCGATGTGCTTGGCGCGGGCGATGAAGCGCTCGACGAACACTTCCGTCCGTCCGAAGGCGGCGCCGGCTTCGCGCTGCGCTTCTTCGAGCTTGCCGGTGAGTTCTTCGGCGTTCTTCACGACGCGCATCCCGCGCCCGCCGCCCCCGAAGCTGGCCTTGATGATGACGGGATAGCCGATTTCCTTGGCCGCCTTTTTCACGTCGGCGGCGCTTTTCAGCCCGTGCTCGGTGCCGGGGACGGTGGGGACGTTCGCCTGGGTCGCGATGCGCTTGGCGGCGGTCTTGTCGCCGAATTCTTCGAGGAGGTTGGCTGTGGGGCCAATGAAGGTGATGCCGTTGCGCTCGCACTGGCGCGCGAGTTCCGCATTCTCGGAGAGGAAGCCGTAGCCGGGGTGGATCGCGTCAACGCCATGCGCCTTGGCGACGGCGATGATGTGCTCGATGTTGAGGTAGCCTTTCACTGGCTCCCCGCCTTGGGCAGGACCGATCAGGTATGCCTCGTCGGCCTTGAACCGGTGCAGGGAGAACCGGTCCTCGTAGGTGTAAACCGCGACGGTGCCGAGGTCCAGTTCCGTAGCCGCCCGGAACACGCGCGTGGCGATTTCGCTCCGGTTGGCGACCAGCAGTTTCCGCATGAAATCCTTGAGAGAGAAGTTCGGGTAACGACGCGACCGGCGGTGGCGCGAGGCGAGCGGTATTGTGGGCGGGGCGCGCGAATTTTCAAGCGGTGCGTCAATTTGGGTCATGCGCACGCGCTGGCGCGGGATCGCAACTTCATAAGCGCTACCACCGCAACTGCTTACGCTTTTTGAGTCAGGGCGCAAGCCCTCGTGAAGTTTTCTGCTTTTATGCGCGGGGTGAGGTTGTGCCTGTCGCTTGAACAGGACTAGCATTCGCGGATCCGACTTCGGGGGGAATCGGCGACGCGGTGTTTGCGTCGTTCCGCTGTTGAGCTCGCCTGATTGGCTCCTTTTGGCTCATGGCTTGCAGATTTTGCAACGGTGGACGCTTCCAGAGCGTCTTTGTGGGTATCTGATTCATCGAAAGAGGTTGTACTGATGTTGAACTCCGCTAAATCGTCCAAGCCTGTCCGTCGCGCTGCCGCCGCCGCCGTTGAACAGCTCGAAGGCCGCATTTTTCTCTACGGCGCGACCGTCGGCGTCGACGTCAGCGGCACGCACCAGACGATGGACGGCTTCGGCGCCGCCATGGCCACGTGGAAGGACGTCACGGGCTACAGCGACGCCGCGTTCTACGACCGCATCGTCAACGACCTGGGCGCGACGATCGCCCGCACCGCGGTTTGGCCGACGTTTGAAGAGGGCAACGACAACGGCGACTCCAACGTCTTCAACTGGAACGGGTACGACCCCGACGCGCTCGCCCAGGCGATGACGTTCATGAAGCGGTTGCAGGACCGCGGCATGGAGAACCTGCTGGCGACCGTGTGGGCGCCCCCGACGTACCTGCGCACCAACCAGACCTATTACTACGGCGGCACGGTTCGCCCGGACCTGCGCGACGAGTTCGCCGAGTACCTCGCGGCCGTCGCGATCTCCGCCGACCGCGACTTCGGGGTGAAGCTGTCGCACATTTCGCCGCAGAACGAGCCGTTCTTCGTGCAGGAATTTGAGTCGGCGACGTACACGCCCGAGCAGATGCGCGAGGTCGTCCGCGAGACGATGCGCAAGTTCGCGGAGGAGAAGCTCGACACGAAGCTAATCGTGCCCGAGGAGATGGCCAAGGGCGAGCGATATCAGTGGTACATCGACGCGCTGATGAGCGACCCGGAGACGCGCAACTTCCCCGGTGCGTTCGGCGTGCATGGGGCGGTGAACCCGCATTGGGACGAGATCGGCGACACGGTCGCGCCCTACCCGCAGAACCTCTGGTCCACCGAGAGCCACGGCCACGCGCAAACCATTGAGGGCGCCCTCGCGATGGCGCAGGACATCTGGAACGCCCTCGCCCTGGCCGACGCCAGCGCGTACCTGTACTGGCAGTGGACGGAAAGCGAATCCGCCGGCGACAACTCGCTGATGGTGAATGGGGAGCCGGCGATCAAGTACCACGTCGCCAAGCATTTCTACCGCTACATCCGCCCCGGCGCGGTGCGCATCGACGCCACAAGCACGACCGAGCGGCTGCGGACGTTGAGCTTCAAAGATCCGAACACCGGCGCCCTCACGCACGTGCTGTTCAACAACGAAGATACCGAGGCGAACGTCACGATCGACGTGAACGGGCCGGAGTTGCCCGCCGGCTACAAGGCGTACCGCACGCGGGCCGGTGAAAACCACATGCAGTTGGAGAACGTCGCAGGCGGGTCGCAGGTGAAGATCACGCTGCCGGCCAACAGCATCGTGACGCTCTACAGCGGCCCGGACCTCCAGCCGGTGGCGGCGACGAGCGGCGGGCCGCTGCCGGCGCGGCAGGGCTTGAGTGACCCGATCAACATGAAGCGGCTGAACAAGGCGGCCGTGCGCGGCAACGTCGGCGACGTCCGCGAGTGGCTGTCGCAGGGGGATGACGTGAACGAGACGGTGATGGGCGGGTACAGCGCCCTGCACGCCGGCGCGGCCGGCCCATATGCGGGCGCGGTCGATGTCATTAACGAGCTGCTCAGCCGCGGCGCCAGCACGACGCAGGCCACGACCGAAGGGTTCACGGCGCTGCACTTTGCGGCCATGAACCCGTGGACGCGCGGCCCGTCCACCGAAACGAGCCTCGCCGGCGACAAGGTTCGCGCCCTTTCCGCGGGCGGCGCCGACGAAAACGCCAGGGACAACCGCGGCCGAACGCCACTCCACTGGGCGGCCATGATGCCGAAGATCGCCGACATTGAGGAACTCACGCTGGATCCGGTCGTGATCGACGCGCTGCTGGACGGCGGGGCGAATGTGAACGCGACGGACGACATGGGGTTCACGCCGCTCGACTACGCCGTCGGCGAGGGCAACACCGCCGCCGCCAGTGAATTGAAAAAGCGCGGCGGCGTGCGGGGCGACGGCAACGTGTCTCCCCCGCCCCAGCAGCCCCCGCCCCCGCCTAGCGACACGACGGCGCCGACGGTCGATGTGGCGAACGTCACCCCCGACCCGCGCGACACCGCCGTCAGTTCAATCGATGTCGCATTCAGTGAAGCGGTGACCGGCGTCGATCTCCGCGACTTCATCCTCATGCGCAACGGCATGAAGGTGATGCCGCCCGAAGCGAGCCTCACGAAGGTCAACGATACGACCTACCGCGTCGCGGGCCTCGCCGCCGCCACGGGGTTCGCCGGGCAGTACATGCTCAAGCTGGAAAAGACCGGCAGCGGCATCACCGACGCCGCGGGCAATGCGCTGGCATCGAGCGAGAGCGACAATTGGCAGATGCTCGCCGGCGTCGGCGCGCCTGGGCAGCAGTTCATCGTCGGCACCGAAGGCCGTGACGTCCTCGTCGTGACAGAGAGCGGCGGCGTGAACGTGGTCGAGATCAACGGCATCGAGACCCCGATCGACCCCGGCGCCACGGAACTTTACATCGACGCGCTCGACGGTGACGATCTGATCGTCGTTGAAGTGGCCACGGCGCAGAAGCTGTTCATCACCGGCTCGACCGGCAACGACACGATCGTCGGCGGGCCCAGGGATGACGAACTGTCCGGCGGTGTTGGCAGGGACCGCATCCTGGGCGGCGACGGCAACGACTTCATCCTCGGCGGCCCCCACAACGACTATCTCAATGGCGAAGGCGGCGATGACACGGTCCTCGGCGGCGGCGGAAACGACCGGATCCACGGCGGCAGCGGCAGCAACTGGCTGATCGGCATGAACGGAAACGACGTGCTGTTCGGCAACCCCGGCGTCCGCGACTCCATCAGCGGCAACGACGGTTTCGACACCGCCGTCGACGCCGACGACGGCACCGGCGGATCCGAGGCGTTGGACAACATCGCCGGGATTGAAGCGTTCATCCGGACCACGTAGACCGGGACAGGCGCGCGGCTCTCCGATCGTGTAAGGAGCTTAAGAAATGCCGCGCGTCTGCAGCCTCTCACCCTGGGAGCGTGGGAATATGTACTGAAAGAGGACGAGGCTATCCTTTGAATTCGAGCTTCTTCAGTCCGGACACCTGAAGGAGCTCCGCCACCATCGCGACGTAGCTCTTGCTCACCAGCGGCCTATCGTCCAGCTCCAGGGCATCGCGCACCGACAGCACCGCCTCCTCGTCGGGCCCCTCGATTTCGACGAAGTACCCGAGCCGGGGCAGCTCGTCGAGCTCGACGAAACAGTCGTCGACGCGCCACGTCTCCCGGCGCTTCTCGAACGACAGCGTCGGCGCGTACCCCAGCCGCTCCAGCAGTTGCGACGCCTGTTCACCGTCGTCAGCGACGATCTCGATTTCCTCGCGACTCTTCATCGCGCCAGGTTGCTGCGGCCCCTTGTAGGTGACGATGTGCCGCTCGTCGCCGGTCTCGAAATCGCACGTGTGCCGCACGCGCAGCCCCTTGTCTTGCGCCAGCAGTGCGCGGTCGTTGGTGTCGAAGAACCTGTTCAGCTCCATGACAGACCTGATGCGCGCGGCGCCGACCTTGCCCAGGCGCTCGCGCACCGACGCGTGGTCCGGCACCCGCATCTTCGCTTCGAGTTCCATCGCCATGCCGCTTAGCCCACGACGAAATTGACAAGTTTCTTCGGCACGTACAGCCGCTTCCGGATCGTCTTGCCTTCCATCCACTGCTTCGCGCCGGCGGTGCTCGCGGCCGTCGTGAGGATCGTCTCCTCGTCGGCGTCGGCGGGGACGGAGATCTTGTCGCGGAGCTTGCCGTTGACCTGCACGGGCAGCTCCATCGTCGTCTCAACGAGCTTCGCCGGGTCGTACGTCGGCCAGGGGCGGCGGGCGAGGCTCTTCGTATGTCCTAAGCGCTCCCACAGTTCTTCCGCGATGTGCGGCGCAAACGGGGCGAGCATGAGCGTAAAGTTCTCCGCCAGCTCGCGCGGGATGGTCGCGAGCTTGGTCATTTCGTTGTTCAGCTTGATCAGCTCCGCGATCGCGACGTTGAAGCGGAGGGCGGCGACGTCGTCCTCGACCTTCCTGATCGCGCGGTGCATCTGCCGGTCGAGCGGCTCGGGGATGGCGATCGGGTCGATTTTCGCGACCTTGTTCGCCTCCTCGTCGCCGACGAGGTTCCGCCACACGCCGTTGAGGAACCGCGTCATGCCGATGATGTCGCGCGTGTTCCACGGCTTCTGGGCTTCGAGGGGGCCCATGTACATTTCGTACAACCGGAACGTGTCGGCGCCGTAGTCGCGGACGATGTCGTCGGGGTTGACGACGTTCCCGCGGCTCTTGCTCATCTTGAACGACTCGGCCTTGACCTTCACCGACGGATCGGACTTCAGCGCATAGCTTTCGCCGCACTTCTCGATCTCGTCATCGGCGACCTTGCGCGGCTCGTCCTCGATGGTGTGATATTCCATCTCGCCGAGGATCAGCCCCTGGTTGATCAGCCGTGCGAACGGCTCAGGCGAACTGACGTGGCCGAGGTCGAACAGCACCTTGTGCCAGAAGCGCGCGTACAGCAGGTGCAGCACCGCGTGCTCGACGCCGCCGACGTAGAGGTCGACGGGCATCCAATACTTTTCCTTCTCCGGGTCGACGAACCGCTCGGCGTTGTGCGGGTCGATGTAGCGCAGGTAGTACCAGCAGGAACCTGCCCATTGGGGCATGGTGTTGGTTTCGCGCGTAAGCCCACCGCTGAGCGGTGGGCTTTGCTGCGCGACGGTGCTCTCGTATTTCAACCAGTCCTTTGCCTTGGACAGGGGAGGTTCCGGCGCTCCCGTCGGTTTGAAGTCTTCGATCTGCGGGAGGGTCAGAGGAAGCTCGGATTGGGGGATGTCGTAGGCGTTGCCGGCTTCATCGAGGACGATCGGGAACGGCTCGCCCCAGTACCGCTGTCGTGAGAACAGCCAGTCGCGCAGCTTGTATTTGACCGTCCGTTTGCCCGTGCCCTCGCGCTCGAGGATGGAGATGATCTTGTCCTTCGCCTCGGCCGTCGGGAGGTCATTGATCACGTCGGAGTTGATCGCGATACCCTCGCCGGTGAAGGCTTGCTCCACTGTGGCACGGGCATTCTGCCCGTGGTCTTTGTTCTCCTGGTCAGAGAACACGGGCTGGATGCCGGTGCCACGCACGACCTGCCTGATCGGCAGGTTGAACTTCTTCGCGAACGCGAAGTCGCGCTCGTCGTGCGCCGGGACGGCCATGATCGCGCCGGTGCCGTAGCCCATCAGCACGTAGTCGGCGACGTAGATCGGGAGTTTCTCGTCGTTGACCGGATTGATCGCATACGCGCCGGTGAAGACGCCGGACTTTTCCTTCGTCTCGGCCACGCGGTCGCGGTCGCTCTTGCCGGCGATCACCTTGCGGTACGACTCGATCGTCTCGCGGTGGCTCGTGGGGGTGATGCGGTCGACGAGCGGATGCTCTGGGGCCAGCACCATGTACGTCGCGCCGTAGAGCGTGTCCGGGCGCGTCGTGAAGACGCTGATCGTCAAATCTTCGTCTGCTTCGCGCGTGTCCCCCGCGTCGCCGCGGTTGGCCTCGACTCGCTTGACGTCTTCATCGGGCGGGACAACCTCGAAGTCGACTTCCGCCCCCACGCTCCTGCCGATCCAGTTTCGCTGCATCTCCTTCAGCGATTCGGGCCACTGGAGCGGTTCCAGGTCCGCGATCAACCGATCGGCGTAGGCGGTGATGCGGAGCATCCACTGCCGCATCGGTCGGCGCTCGACGGGAAAGCCCCCGACTTCGCTCTTGCCGTCGATCACTTCCTCGTTGCTCAGCACCGTGCCCAGCCCCGGGCACCAGTTGACCGCCACCTCCGCCTGATACGCCAACCGCTGGCCGTCGATGAATTCGCGGCGTTCTTCAGGCGTCAGTTCCGTCCAGATGCGCTCGACGCGCAAATCGCCGGTGATTGGGTCCATTCCCTCCTGCACGGGGTTGATGTGGACCGATCCATCCGGCGCGACGACGTAATTCTCGTTCTGCAACTCGTTGAGCAGGTGTTCGATCGGTAGCGCCTTTTCCTGCATCGGGTCGAAGTAGCTGTTGAACAGTTGCAGGAATATCCACTGCGTCCACTTGTAGTAGGTCGGGTCGGTGGTATCGACTTCGCGGTCCCAGTCGTAGCTCAGCCCCAGCATCTGGATCTGCCGGCGGAAGGTATCGATGTTCTTCCGCGTCGTCTCGGCCGGGTGGGTGTTCGTCTTCACCGCGTACTGCTCGGCGGGCAGCCCGAAGGCGTCCCAGCCCATCGGGTGCAGGACGTTGTACCCCTTCATCCGCAGGTAGCGCGAGACGATGTCGGTGGCGGTGTACCCCTCGGGATGGCCGACGTGCAACCCGGCGCCGGACGGGTAGGGGAACATGTCCAGCACGTACGCCTTGGGCATCCCCCCCGCGTCGGCGGGGTCGAACGCGCGGAACGACTTGTTCTCCAGCCAATACTGCTGCCATTTCTTTTCGGTGGCGGTGAAATTGTAAGGCATAGCCGCGTGAGTGTACGGACACGGCGAAGTTTGTCATCCGTAAAGAGGGGTTCACCACGGAGATCACGGAGGGCACGGAGGAAAAGAATCAAGGAACACGAGTTATCTTCTCCTCTTCCTTCCTCCGTGCCCTCCGTGAGCTCCGTGGTGACACACTCCGCTCGAAAGCCGGCCAATAACTCGCCCAAAGTGCGCCACTTCAAGATTTTCTCGAAGTTCGAGCGGGAGTGTTCCGATAACTGATCATGGGCAGGAAGGGTGGGTTGAGTTTGCCGGGAAGGTGGCTGACGCCATGACCATGTTGATGAATGAACCGAAGCTGGCGATGAGTGACGACGGGTGCGAACGGCGGCGCGGGCTGCGCATCCGACAGGCGCGACCGATCAAGGTTCTGGAGCCGGCGACGAGCCGCTACTTCGGCGGCGAGACCGAAGACATCAGCGCAACCGGGCTGCGCATCGAGCTTCCCGCGTCGATGCCGATCCAGCCGGGCAGGGTGCTCAGCGTGCACGTGGGCGCGAACAGCAACGGGCAGACGCTCGCCAACCGGAGGCACATGATCCCGGCGAAGGTGGTGTGGGTCGATCGCCGCTCGAAATTTGACCACGGCCGGTTGATCGCGGGGATCGAATTCCTCGCCTCGATCGCGGCCCACCTCGACGCGGCATAACTCGACGTCGCACAACGGAACAACGGGCCGCACACCGACGCTCACCCGGCGGTGACGCGTGGATGTGCGGCCCAACAGGATTCACAGGGGCGTGCCGGTCGCGTGGGCCGGCAACCCCTCTCTCTTTATCGTTCAGAACACGCTCGCCGAGGAGATTGCCTCTTCTCCACGTATCCGCGCCTCCGCAAATCCATTCATTTCTGATTCACCATTCCTTCATCCGGGCGCCGCGTACACAATCGCTGAGGTTGCTGATGGGAGCGGGACGGGCCGCGTACTACTCATGATGATCGTGCTTCAAGTTACTCTCGCCCTGCTGGGGTTCTGGCTCATCAGCGGCACGCTGCTGAACTTCAGCAAGCACCCGCACTGGTACATCCGCGGATGGGACTTCCCGCGCGTGTTCACTGCGGCGCTGGCCGCTGCGGTGGGGTTCGTCTATGCGATGTTGTTCCATGGCCGGTGGTGGGATTGGGCCTTGGTGGCCGGGCTGGTGTTCGTCCTCGCGCGACAGTTGTACATGATTTACCCGTACACGCCGATCGCGCGCAAGACGGTGAAGCAGTCGACCCGCCCGGCGGGCGATCGCCGGTTCCGGCTGGTCATGAGCAACGTGCTTCAGGAGAACGCGGAGCACGAGACGTGGCTGAGGGTCGTCCGCCAGAGCGATCCGGACGTGATTGTCGCCGTCGAGGTCGGCGCGAAATGGGACGCGGTTCTCCGCGCGTTGGAGAAAGATTACCCGCACCACGTCCGCCAGCCGCAGGAGAACTTCTTCGGGATGGTGCTGTACTCGCGGCTGCCGTTCGAGGGGACGCCGAAGGTGCGGTTCCTCGTGCAGGATGAGATTCCGTCGATCCACGCGATCATCCGGCTGAAAGACGGACAGACCGTCTCCTTGCACGCGATGCACCCGCGCCCGCCGGAGCCGATCCGCAACCAGGACTCCGCCCCGCGCGACGCGGAACTGGTAATGATCGGCAAGGAGATCGCCGCCGAGGAGCGGGACGTTCCCACGATCGTCTGCGGCGATCTGAACGACGTCGCCTGGTCGTACACGACGCAGCTTTTTCTTCGCATCAGCAAGCTCCTCGACCCGCGCATGGGCCGGGGGATGTACAACAGCTATAGCGCGAAAAGCAGGATCTTCAGATTTCCACTCGATCACGTGTTTCACTCCAATGAGTTCAAGCTGATCGACCTGAAGGTGTGCGCCCCCGTCGGGTCCGACCATTTCCCGGTGCTGATCGAGCTGAGCTGCGACCCCGAAGCCGCCGCCGAGCAGCCGGAGCCCCAGACGAAAGCGGACGATAGCGAGGACGCCGCCGAGATCGTGCACGAACAGGCCGAGCGCGAGCAAACGGGCGAGGAACAAGGTCACGTCAGCAATGGAGCCACACGTGAATAACCCCTTGGCGAGCCCCGCTTCAGCGGGCGGGTCTTCTCCCACGGGCGGGTCTCCCCCCACGGGCGGATCCTACTCCCTCGACGCCCCCGCGCCCGTGACCCCAGCACAACGCGCCCTCGCCTACTTCGTCCACCTCTTCACCGCGACCGGCGTCGTCTTCGCCTTCCTGGCTGCCGCCGAAGTCTGCAAAACCAGCCCCGACCCGCGCCTCGTGTTTCTCTACCTCGCCATCCAGTGCCTGATCGACGCCGCCGACGGACCGATGGCTCGGGCCTTCCACGTGAAAACGCGCGCCGCGCGCATCGACGGACGGAAGATCGACGACATCGTCGACTATCTCACGTTCACGTTCGTCCCGCTGCTGCTCGTCTGGCGGATGGATTGGCTGCCCCACCCCGCGAGCCTCTTCGTCGCCCCCGCGATGGTCGCGAGCTTGTTTGGCTTCGCCAACACCGCCGCCAAGGACGAGCAGCAGGGGTTTTTCCTCGGCTTCCCCAGCTACTGGAACATCGTCGCCGTCTACGGCGGGGTATGGTTTCACCTCTACGGCCCGTGGCCGGGTGCGATCACCATCGTCGCGCTGACGATCCTGACCGTGCTGCCCGTGCGGTTCATCTACCCAAACCTCGCCCCGCGCCCGTGGAAGATGCCGGTAATGGTCGGCGCTTTGATCTGGACGGTTCTGCTGGCGTGGATGATCTGGCGCGACCTGCACGTGTCCCCGTGGGTGATGTGGGTCTCGCTGATCTACCCGGCGCTCTATATGATTCTGTCCGTTTGGCTGGACATGCGTGCGCGCCGTTTGAGGGATTCCCCTGACTCCGCTGCGCTACGCCCCGGGGCGTAGCGCAGCGGAGTCAG
>JBBSLV010000027.1:0-16724 GCA_038233535.1 Tepidisphaerales bacterium
CCCCCCCCCCCCCCCCCCCCCCCCCCACGACTCCACCACCCGACCACCTCTTCAGGACTGCGGCTTCTTCTTCGACACCACGTGCTTCTTGTCCGATCGCTTCGGGCGTTTCCCGTAGCGGGTGCCTTCCCCGGTGTCTCCCGCGCTGGCGCCTTCAACGGGGAGCTTGGCTGCGGACTTGCCGTTGGTGGCGACTTCGCGGAGGTCGGCGTCCAGCGGCTTCCACCAGCGCTTCTTGATGATCTTCACCGCCTCGGCGGGATCGTCGACGACCTTGAAGATGTCCATGTCTTCCGGGTCGATGAACCCCTCGCGCAGCTCTTGTTTGATCCAGTCGACCAATCCGCCCCAGTATTTGCTGCCGTAGAGCACGACGGGAAGCGCTTCGACCTTCAGCGTCTGGACGAGCGTGAGGATCTCGAACAGTTCGTCCATCGTGCCGAACCCGCCGGGGAAGCAGACGAATGCGTCGGCGTACTTCGTGAACATGACCTTGCGAGCGTAGAAGTAGTGGAAGTCGAGGCTGACGTTCTGATATTTGTTTCCGTCCTGCTCCTGCGGGAGTGTGATGTTAAGCCCCACCGACGTTCCGCCCGCCTCGAAAGCGCCTTTGTTCGCCGCCTCCATGATGCCCGGCCCGCCCCCGGTGATGACGGCGAAACGCGCCTTCACGAGCAGGCGCGCCGTTTCCTCGGCGGCCTTGTACATCGAGTCGGTCGGCTTGGTCCGCGCGCTCCCGAAGAGCGAGACGGCCTTGCCGACCGGCGCCATCACCTCAAACCCCTCGACGAACTCAGCCATAATGCGGAAGATTCGCCAGCTCTCGCGGGCATCCATGTGATTTTGTACGGGCATGGTGCGGGATATGAATCGGGGTGCGGAAGGAAATCAACCTTGCATGCGATTTAGCTTGCCCGGCGCTGGATTTCCGGAAGAAGCCCCGGGCAAGCCCGAAGGCTAAACAGGAGATGAAAAGACCTCGGGGAACCTGTCACGAACGTAATGCCCGCTTTGACACAACCTCGCCGCCGCGGGTACATTTTGTTTTGAGCCGCGGGTGGATTGCCCTGCGGCGCAGTTGAACACCTTGGATGTACACGACAAGGAAGGCCCGGTCATGAAGAAGCTGGTGGTGCTCGCGTTATTTCTGGCCAGTTCCATTCTCTCTTTCGGGTGCGGCGCCACGCCGGCGTACTCGGGCAAGGAGCGGGCGCGGATGATCGCGCGCAACTGGGGCTACCAGGGGCGGCAGATCAACGACGATATCGACCACCTGCTGCTCCTGCGCGGCGGCGGTGAGTTGACGAAGTGGAACGTCCAGGCCAACGACTGATTCACGCACCCCCCCCGCCCGTCGCCCGCACGCACAAGCGCACCTGCGGTCAAGCGCGCCTAAGATGAAAAACAATGAACCGGCTTGCGCCGCTCGGCACGGGCCGGTGTCTGTTTTTCCGCACGCGCGCGACGCGCCCGCAGCCTCATGATTCGACGCTTTTTCGCCTTCGGCACGCGCCACCAGCCGTACATGGTGCGCCACAGTTATCGCCATGAAATGCGCTCCGCGCTGACGTTCCCGCTGGCGGCGTCGCTGGCCGAGGGATCATTCACGGGCGTGATCGCGGCCAAGAACTTCGGCGCGGGCGTCGTCCTCATGTCGCTCATCACGGCCGCCCCGATGTTTGGCAACATCATGGCGCTGATCTGGTCGGACCTGGCGATGGGCCGGCGCAAGGTTCCGCTGGTCAACATGCTGCAACTGGGCGTCGTGCTGATGATCGCCAGCGTCGGGCTGCTCGCATTGCTGCCGGCGTTCGGCCTTGAGGGGGCGGCGGGGTGGATATTCGCCGCTCAGATCATCGTCGCGAGGCTGCTCGCCAGCGGGATCATCACCATCCGCAGCTCGATTTGGCGCGCCAACTACCCGCGACAGCTCCGCGGGCAGCTCACCAGTCGCATCGCGACCGTCGCCACGTTCGTGCTCACGGTCACGACCTTCGCCGGCTCCTACCTGCTCGACCAGAACGCCCGGTCGTACGCCTACATCTATCCAACGGCGGCGCTGATCGGGGTGATTGGAATCTGGCAGTTCTCGAAGATCCGCGTGCGGCGGGAAGTGCTGCTCCGCCGGCAGGAAGTCCAGCTTTACGCCCCGCGCCCGGAGAACATGAGCCAGACGGACGAGGCCAACGTCCTGAACTACGAATCCCATCCCCGGTTCCTGAAACTGTTCGCGCAGGCGCTTCAGATCCTGCGGGAAGACAAGCCGTTCCGCGCTTATCAGCGCTGGCAGTTCCTCAACGGCGCGAGCTTCATGATGATCGGCCCGTCGCTGCTGTACATGGTCAGCACGGAGATGACCGATCCCAACCGCCAGTACCTGCTGGCGACGATGATCGTGCAGATCATCCCGATGGTGGTGATGCTGCTGGCGACGCAGGCGTGGGCGCCGATGTTCGACCGGATGCACATCAACACCTTCCGCGCGTATCAGGGGGTGGTGTCCGTCAGCGCGATCGCGATGCTGTGGATCGGGGCGACGATCGGGGCCGGCGACGTGATGACGGGACTGGGCGTGGTGGCGTTTGCGCAGGTGCTGGTGGGGGTGTCCAACGGCGCCGGCAACCTCGCGTGGAACCTGGGGCACAACGATTTTTGCCCCGCCGACAAGGCCGGCGCGTACATGGGCGTGCACGTGATGCTCACCGGGCTGCGCGGGTGCCTGATGCCCTTTTTCGGCTCGTGGCTCTACCTGCTGCCCGGCGTCGGCCGGCACGTCTTCGGCTTGGCGACGCTGACGTGCGTGGTGGCGACCATCGGCTTCGTGCACATGGCGAAAAACGCGCCCCGGAAGCCGGTGGGGAGGCTGAAGGTCGGGTAGTTGCCGGTTGCCGGCTGAAACTGGCGGCAGCACCCTCTGGCAACTAAATAACCGTGCGCGAGTGCGCGCTAACTGTAACTACTGGAAACGTCATGGACTTACGAACAGGACTTACACTGGCGTCGGTTTATTGCAGGACGGCAAGGCGATTTTCGCGGTGCCCGGTCGCGCGACGCGCATCGTAACGTTCAGTTCGGTTCGACTAAAGATACACGAATCGCGCACGGTTATTAGCGTCATTGCGCATCGATTGCCGGATAGAAGTACGGGGCGATCATTGTGGGCCAGTACCCGTCATCGGTGGTGTACTTCGCCTTCAGCCGGTCGAACTCAACTTTCGACTCCCGCAAGAACGCGGCATTCAAGAACGCAGCATCGCCATAGTGTGACGACATTTCGAACGCCCGGTGGCCGAATGCAAAACCGTCGCGGTGGAACGTGACGCGGTCCGCGAAACGTTTGTCGGCCTCATTCAATTCGCGGGTAACGTTTTCGGCGCGCTTGAGGTGGCCGTCGAGCTCTGCCCAGAACTCAGGGCGATTGGCCACCCGTTGGGCCGCCTGCACGCCGGGCCGGGTCAGCGCATAATGCCGCTCAGCGACGCGGAAGAATTCGCGCATGGGTTCAGCGGCGGGACCGTAGAACTTCGTTACGTACTGATCGACGAGCACGTCGACGTCGCTGTCCACGTCCCACGCGAGGCGGGACGCTACGTACAGGTTCAGGCCGTTCATCGAGAAGTTCGGCTGCGATTCAATCACAATGAACGTTCCGCCCGCGTCCCGGAACGCCGGTAGATCCTCGCGCATCTTATGCACGATGCCCCAAGGCCCGAAAAAATTGAAGTGGCCGTAATAGTCGTAAAAGCCGAGCTGCTTCACCTTCGATCCCCAGCCCTTCACGATCGACTCGAACTCGCGGTTGTATGATGAAGTGGGGTCGTTGAACGGCCGCGTGTGATCGAAGTAGTACGGAAAGTCGCAGACGATCGCCACATGGTGCGGGTGCGGGACGGCCTTCTTTGGCGGGCGCGTCTGAAAGCCGTAGGCGAGAATGCCGAGGTACTTCTCCTTGTGCTCCGGCTTCAGTCGGTCGTGGATTTCCTTCGAGAAGTGCAGCAGCCGGTCGGCCATCTGCTTGTCGTCCTGGGGGGTGACGCCGTATGACGCATCGAGAGCGACGCACCGGTCACACAGACACAGCGGCGCGAGGTCGTTCGGGTCGATCGAGGCGACGATTGCGTCGGGGCTGGCGTCGAACTGCGCGTTGATCTTCTCGGCCACGACGCGGATCACGTCAGGGCTCGTCGAACAGAAGTTCGTGCTCGAGTCGGTGCTGTCGTGCACCTGGATCTTGCCCAGCCGGTCGCGTGACCACATGTCGGGGAAC
Organism: Tepidisphaerales bacterium; assembly: GCA_038233535.1. Taxonomy (GTDB): domain Bacteria; phylum Planctomycetota; class Phycisphaerae; order Tepidisphaerales; family Tepidisphaeraceae; genus DASYWJ01. The sequence goes on from JBBSLV010000027.1 coordinate 4,268, forward strand.
TTGTCGAACGGGTAAACGTTGCGGTCTATGAAGCCCGCCCAGGCGTGGCCGAAATTCATGCGGCCGCGGTTAATTACGGAGCGGTTCTGCCGGTCCCACCGCGGCGCGCTGCCCCAGCTCATGCCGATCGATGACGAGAATGACGGCCCGCGCGTCTCGTCGAACGGCGGCAGGGAGACGGTGCGGTGGGGCGGAATGACGATCTCCTCGCCGAGCTGTTTGGGCATGAACCAGTGGCAGTCGAGGTGATCGGTAAGCAGGCCGTAGATGCCATTCCGCAACCCTTCGGGAGTCGTGGCTTCAATGACGACGTCGTCGCCCTCTGTTCGCAGCCGATACGAATCCGGATGCGGCTTGCCAGGAAGCTCGGGCGCAATACGGACGCGGATCGCCGGTCCCGCGCCGGCCGGGACAGCGGAAACGACCGGCAGCGCTGCGCCGCTTTTCACCTCTACACAACGGCGCAGATCCCCGACCGCCTCTGCGAGTTCGATCTCCGCCGCTGGTCTCCCAGCTGCCGAGGAGTACTGCTCGAAGGTGAGCTGGGGCGCATCCGGCGGCGAAACAAGGCGGTCGAAGGCGATCTGGTATTTCGAGCTTCCGCCGGCAGCGAGAACGAGCGGTGTGCCTTGAGAAGTAGATGGCTTGGTCGCCGCGACGAGGGAGTGGACGCGCTGCGGCGTGCGCGGCGCGTGCGTCCCAATCACCTGGCCCCGGGCCGTGATCTTTTCGACGCGCGTGTCGCCGAAAGCAACTGGGTCGGGACCCTGCACCGCGACGAACAGCTCGCGATCGGGCGTGGCGCCCGTGTTGGCGCCGGCAAAGGTGATGGCACCATGCAGCAGTTCATACTTCAGCCCGTCCGGCGGCCTCAAATCAAATTCCCAGACGGCTTCCTTCTTCGCCTCGATTCGCCCATGAAATGCCTTCCCCGCGAAGCCGGCCGCTCTGTTCTCACTGAGAGAGACTTCCACGTTTAACGCGTCGGCCCCGCTATTCAGCAGCCGCATGGTTGCAACGATGCGGCCAGCGTCGGCGGTATCCGGCGTACTCGTCGTGTAAACCTTGAAGTCTCGGAACTTCGCCGGCAGCGCGCCGGCGCCCTGCGCGTTAATGGCCGGCACAAGACCGAAGCACAACAGCAGCGTCGCCTTCCACGAATTTAACATTCACACCTTTCTATCGAAGGATCAGCGCGTCCGCAACGTCAAGGTCAAACGAGTAACCATCATCCCTTCGAATGACTGTTCCTCCGCTCGCTAGTTTCGCCTCCGCAACCGGCACGCCGGGGATCGAAAGCTTTAGCGACAGCCCTTTCACCGGGTGGCCGCTCCAGTTGACGAGCGAGATGACCATGCCTTGCTTCGCGCGGATGACCGTCGTCTCCACGAGCGGCTCGGAGCAGACGACGGGACGCTCCACGTCCGCCGCCGGTGACGCGACTAATGCCGAAGCGCCGCGGTCGAATTCGGTGGGGATGAAGTGCGCCATCGAGTCATCGGTAGTGCCGCGGTCAACCGGACGCAGCGGAATGGCGGGCTTGAAGTAGCTTAGCCCGGGGAGAAAGCCGCAGTAAATGGCCTGACCCTTGCCTACAGTGCGCACGCTCACGGCGGGGGCACCGTCGCTGAAACGTCCTTTGACGACCGGCCCTGCGTCGCCAACCGCGGCGAGCTCGAATCGGCTGCGCACGTCGATTACGGGCATTTGCACTTCACCGGTTGCCGCCGGGAACGTTACCCCATCGATCGTTTGGGCGAAGGGCAAGTCCTGCTTCTCCAGGCGTACCGGCTCCGTCGGCACGTCGAGCGACTTCTGCTCGACGCCCAACAGACGCCGCATCGCTTCGTTAGGCTGGTTAAACTCGTCGAACATTCCGGCACCGGCAGTGGCGAACAATCGACCGCCCGCTTCGGTCCAGTCCGCGATTGCCTTCGAAGCAGCGCGGGAGACGTTCTGGTCCGTGAGGTACAGCAGCCGATACGGCTTCAGATCTCCGGCCAGGGCGTCTGCCTCTACGACCACATCCAGCGGAACTTGCTGATGACGCACGGCCAAGTACAGCGTGCGCTTGGCGGCATCAAACGGGCTGCGGCTGTTGTCCCAGACGTCGCCGGTCTCGCTGAACCACATCGCCGCGACGCCGGGCATGACTTGGCCATCCTGGACGATGTCTTCGAACGTTCCCAACTCGTGGAGCCCCTGCCGAACTGCCTGATACATCGCCGGGAGACTGACGTGGTTTTCGGTGTAAGCGGCCTGCACGGGGCGGAACTCGAAGAGGTTAAGGATCTTCGCCCCGTGGCCGATCGCGCCGTAGAACTGACGCCGCCAGCTCGCCGGGGTGTTTCCCGGCCAATGCGGCATCACGTAGTAGTGGATTTTCGCGTTCGGCTGATTTCGGATCCCGGCGCGAAAGATGTCGAGACTGATCGCGCTCATCTGCTGGCTGCCAACCGGCACCTGCCAGATGTAATCTTCGCTCCAGGGCATTGTCATCGCGCCCTCGCGAAACAGCGAAACCCAGCTGAACGTCTCCCCCAGATAAAAGTGGCCGTGATGCGGAGAGTAGTTGGCGCCGATCAAAGCGTTGGGGAGAAATTCCTGCAGGGCATCCGTTTGTGCCTTTTGCTGCGCGATGCCGTAGCTGTGCTGGTACAGCCGCGAATAATAAAACAGCGACGGGTTGGACTCTGCCGCATCTATCGCAGGCGACCACCGTGCTTTCTCCCAGTCATCGCCCCACGTGGCATCCATGTCTGACGGCTTCACGCCCCGGCCTTTGAGCCACGCGCGAAAGGCGCTGTGATCGTCCGCCGGCGGGGTGGGTAAAGTGATTTCATCACCGAGGCTGACGACGGCGATCTTCTCCGCGCGACCCTCTGCCTTCAGCTTCTGGCCAATCTCGCGAAGCTCCGGCGGCGTCTTCCCGCGCACGTCGATGTAATCACGGACCAACGTGCCGTCCGTCACAAAGCTCCCCTGCGAATCCGTGCTCAGCGCCGTCGCGCCCATGAGCTGGACAAACTCGTCGAGCAAGGCATTGTATTTCTCGTCATTCTTTCGTCGGTCAAACGTATACCCGTAGACGAGGGTCCGACGGAGCGGCTTGCCATGAACAGGCTGCGCCTTCAGATGTTCAACCAGCTCGCTAAGCACTTCCTGTCCGGTGCTTATTTTCCGCGAATAACGGGTGTCAGCGCTGTAGGCGAGTTCGACATCACCGGCCAAATCATCGATCCGCCGGATCGTCTCGATCTTTCCGTCGACGCCGCGCACGCCGATCTCAACACCATAATGCAGCTTGCCGTCACTCGTGGCGGTCAGTCGCCACTGCCCATCGTTCAGCGAGTCGAGCAGGCTGCCAACCTCCACCCACTCACTCGATTGCCCCGGGTGCGCGTCGATCGTCTTCGGCTTCCAATCGCGGGTGTGAATCCAATATGGGGAGTGCTCCGTCCCCGGCGGGATGGTCAAGTGAACGCTTCCGCTGCCCGGCACGTTGTGGAGCTTCAGGTAGACATCTCCTGCCTGCGTGAGCATCCCGTCCAACGGCAAATATTTTTCCGTCGCGATGCGATCAGCGACCTGCGGCAGGTCGCTCGTCAACATCACCAGGTCGACATTCCGTCGCGCTGCCGGCTCCGGCTGTTTGCCGGCAGTGAGCACGATGCGCGCCTCGCCCGCCTCCAGGTCAACGAATGCGTCGTGCCCCTCCCATACGACGTTTTCCACCGCCCCCCACGACATCAGCAACTCAGGCTGCAAGGGAGAATGGAACGGCCAGATTTTGATGTTGTCGCGAGCGCCGTAGAGGCGGTCGAGCTTCACCGCGTCCGCCTGCTCGACGCGCAGGTGGAACTGAGTCTGAAAACGCGGCACTGCCTCGTAACGAACGAGTACCTGATACCGCCCGGCCTTCGGGATCTTCACCGTGATCCCAGCGGCGGATTCTTCCGCCTGCTCTGGTGCGCCGAGAAACGCCTTGCGGCTGAGGAACGTGTTGCTGAATGTCGCACAATAATAATTTTGTCCCCAAGGCATCGCCCGCCATTGCCCGCCTCCTGCGTCAGCGACTGGCTTCACTGAAAACTCTTCCGCCTCTGCGACGATCGTCGATTCGGAAATCGCCTCAACCGCCGCGCCAGCCGCTCGATACGTTGCTGCCAGATGGGACGTCTCACCCGCCGGTGCGGACGACGCGATGAAAACGCAACCTGAGATCACCGCGCGCATCGAGAGACGAGACAGACGGATGTACCTTGCCATGCTCTCGTATAGTCGCTCTACGCGTCAGCGTTGACGAGGACAAGCACCGCAGCATCAACGGCTGCTCACGGCTGGCGTAACGCAGGGAGAAACGTCACCCTCTTGGGGTTAAAAGGTGTCGCGCAAGTTCTCAGGTTCACGCCAATGAAAAATGTTCACCTCCTGCTCGCCTGCAGCCCGTTCGTGATCCTCTCGCCAATTTTTGCCGCGACAAAGCTGCCTGTCGGGGCAAATCCGCCGGCCATCGCTTTCCCGCACTTTCCGGATCGGCTGCACGCGGTGGTCTGGCGAAATTGGGACCTGGTCCCAACCGAGCGGATCGCCAGGACCGTCGGGGCGACCGAGCCACAGATCAACGCCGTCGCGACCTCCATGGGTTTGGCGCCCAACCGGCCGGTTTCACAGCGATATCAGAAACAGGTCTACATCACGGTGGTCCGCCGTAATTGGCACCTGCTGCCGTACGACCAGCTCGTAACGATTCTGGATATGACCGCCGAGCAGCTCGACTTCGGATTGCGCGAGGACGACTTCCTATTTCTCAAGCTGGGAAGCGCCAAGCCCAGGTGCGAGCCGCTGCGCTACGCCGAGCCGGACGAGGCGACGAAACAGCGCGCCGCGGAGATCAAGGCGGTCGTGGGGAATCATTTCGGTGATGCGCTGAAGGATCCGGGGGAAGAGCGGTTTGCGTTCATCGACCGCTTGAGCAGTGTCCAGGGCTTCTCAGCGGCCAAGCCCCAAGCGGCTGAGGATCAGGGGCTGCGCTTCATCTATTCCTACTTCGGCGTGTTCGGCGACCCGCTGCTGGACGATTCGATTGACCCGTACCCTGATGGGTTGCTCGCACGGCTCTCCGAGAGGGGCGTCAACGGAGTATGGCTTCACGTCGTGCTGCGGCAGCTCGCGCCCGGCGGAGCAGCTTTTCCCGAGTTCGGCGAAGGGCACGAGACGCGGCTGGCCAACCTCCGCAAGCTCGTGGAGCGGGGCCGGCGCCACGGCATCGCGGTCTATCTTTACATGAACGAGCCCCGCGCCCAGCCTGAAGCGTTCTTCGCGAACCGGCCGGAGATGGCCGGCGTGCGCGAGGGCGATCACATCGCGATGTGCACCTCCGACCCCCGCGTGCGGAACTGGATGACCGATGCCCTTGCGCACGTGTTCCGCGAGACGCCGGGCCTCGGCGGCGTGTTCACGATCACCGCCTCGGAGAACCTCACCAGCTGCGCCTCGCACGCGGCACAGGCGGGGTGCCCACGATGCAGGAGCCGCACGGATGTTGACGTGATCGCCGAAGTGAACGGTGCGATTGAAGCCGGCGTGCATCGCGGCGATCCGAACGCCAAGGTGCTGGCCTGGGACTGGGGCTGGGCGGGACACACCGATGCGCCGCGCCATATTGAGAAGCTGCCCGACAACGTCTGGCTCATGTCGGTCAGCGAGTGGGCGCAGCCCTTTGAGCGCGGCGGAGTCAAAGGAGCGGTCGGTGAATACTCCATGTCGGTCGTCGGCCCCGGCCCGCGCGCGATGCGCCACTGGAAACTCGCCAAGGAGCGCGGGCTCAAAACCGCCGCCAAGATCCAGGTCAACAACACCTGGGAACTGTCCGCCGTCCCCTATCTGCCGGTGATGGACCTGGTCGCCAGGCACTGCGCTAACCTTGACGCGAGCCACGTGGACGGGCTGATGCTCAGCTGGTCGCTGGGCGGTTATCCATCGTTGAACCTGCAAGTGGCGCAGCGGATTCTTGGAAACAAAGGCGTCGACGTAAACAAAGTGCTCGACGAGATGGCGGTAGAGCACTACGGCAAACAAGCCGCGCCGCATGTGCTAAAGGCGTGGACCGCGTTCAGCGCGGCGTTCGAGGAATTCCCCTACAGCATCGAAACGCTGTACCTCGCGCCACTACAGGTCGGCCCCGCGAACCTCCTCTTCGCCGCTCCAACCGGCTATGGCGCCACGATGGCCTGCTTCCCCTACGACCACCTCGACGGATGGCGTGGCCCGTATACCCCGGAAGCATTCATCGAACAATTCCAGAAGGTCGCGACCGGCTGGGCGACAGGCATGGCGCATTTCGATGACGCCCTGAAGGTCATCGATCCTGAGCACCGATCGTTGCTGCTTGACGACAGCCATATCGCCGCTGCCGCATACACGCACTTTGTGAGCGTTGCCAACCAGAGCAGGTTCGTGCACGCCCGGAACAGCCTCACCGCCGGGGATGCGGCCCGAAACGCCATCTTCCGCAAATGCCTCAACGACGAAATCGCGATGGCTAAACAGCTGTACACACTCACAAGGAACGACTCGCGCATTGGCTTTGAAGCGTCGAATCACTATTTCTACACGCCGCTCGACCTCGTTGAGAAGGTCATCAACTGCGAGCACCTTTTACTGAATTACCGACTGTGAGGAAATGTATCGGAAAACGAGTCTGAGCGAAGACAACGGGGGCGCAACGGAATGCCCGTCGGCTTAACGATGTCAAAGGCGAGGCAGACATTTGCAGAATGCGCGAGCGGAAGTTGGATGCGACTCTGTGTGTGCGCTTGATCGCCGCTATGCTGCCGGTGTGGCCGGCTTCCCGTTCATCGACGGCATTGTTGCAGTCCCCAATTGTGCGTGAAGGAGGAAGTCTTGATCATTCGCTTCGTTCACCTGTTGGCGATGCTTGGCGTGCTTCTATGGGCGCGCACGGCGACGGCGGAGACGGCTGGCAGCATCACGCGACTGCGCACGACCAGCGGTGTGGAATTCGCGGTGCTCGGCGAAAAGCCGGCCAAGCCCGCGCCGACGCTGTTTGTTTTCGCCATCGACGTCGAAACGACGCTGACCCACGCCGACTACAACAAGATCGGCGCCCGCCTCCAGCGCGAAGGCTACCTCAGCGTCGCGCTCGATGCGCCCTGCCACGGCAACGACAACACCGAGAAGCTCGAAAATGCCTTGACCGGCTGGCGCCAGCGCATCGAGGGGGGCCAGGACCTTATCCCTTCGTTTACCTCGCGCTGCACGCAAGTCCTCGATCACCTGATCGCCGAAGGGTGGACTGATCCGGCGCGCGTCGCGGCGGCGGGGACGTCGCGCGGCGGGTTCCTCGCCCTGCACTTCGCCGCCGCCGAGCCGCGCGTGCGCGCGGTCGCGGCATTCGCGCCGGTGACGAAACTCCGGGCCCTGGCGGAGTTCGAAGGCATCCAGGACCCCGCGGCGACGGCAGCGGATGCGCTGTCGCTGGATCACTTCGCCGACAAACTCGCCGGTCGGCCGGTGTGGGTCTGCATCGGCAACAACGACCTCCGCGTCGGCACTGACGAGGCCATCGCCTTCAGCCGCAAGGTCGTCGCCGAATCCGGCGCCGCGAAAAAACCCGCGCTCGTCGAGATTCACGTCACGACATCCCAAGGCCATAGCGTTCATCCGACCGCCCACGATGAAGCGGCGGCGTTCATCGCAGCAACGACTGTTGCTGTACCTGTTGCCGGCGCAGCGCCCGCGGCCGGCGCAGCGCCCGCCGCTGGTGCGGCGCCTGCTGCTGGCACGTCACCTGCCGTTGAACAGGTGGGCGATCGCGCCTGCCTGTTCCTCGATGACCGGTTCGTCGCCGAGCAATCCGGCCTGACGCGCACCTGGCATCCCGGCCGGCCGCTGCCCGAGCCGGCGGTCGTCGGGGATGCGTGGGACCAGTGGCCGCACCTGTTCGGAAGCGTCGTGTTCGACCCGCAGGAGAAGCTCTATCGCATGTGGTACAGCAGCATCCGCGAGGGGATGTTTTACGCTGAGTCGCGCGACGGTCGTGCATGGCAAAAGCCCAGGCTGGGCTTGCACGATTTCAACGGCAGCAAGGAGAACAATCTCGTCAAATCCGGCGTGTCGCTGCCCAACGTGATCCTCGACCCCACCGACAAGGACCCCGCCGGCCGTTTCAAGCTCTTCGCATGGGACCACGCTTACTACAGCAAGGAGCCGAAGGAAAACCGCGCCGACGGCCACACTCTGTTCCGTTCCGGCGACGGCTTGCATTGGGAACCGGCCGGAAAGGGCGTGCCAGGTTCGCTAATGGCGCCCGAGGACCGCTGCGCCAACTTCATCACGCCGGACACCAACCAGGTCATCTGGGATGCGATCGCCAATCGCTATCTCGTCACGTTTCGCACCTACCCCAAGCGTTGGGCGCTGGGCGAGTTCGAAGAAGGTCGCCGGCGCTCGATCGGCATCACGACGGCGGAGCGCATCACGGGCCCGTGGCAGCCGATCGTTACGCGCCTCGTTGTGGACGAGGAGGATGATCGTGCGGCCGCGCGGTTCATGCGCGACGTGCCGGCGGAGTGGGCGAAGTGGGCCGAGCTGTACTCCATGCCGACCTTCATGTACGGCAACCACTACATCGGCCTGCTGAGCCTGATCCACGTCGCGCGAAGCCCCGATGGCAAGACGATGACGGCCAACGCACCCGGCGGCGGCGACCTGCAACTCGCGTTCAGCCACGACGGCATGAATTGGCATCGCCAACCCGGGCGAGCGACGCTCGTCGCCCCGAGCAACACCCCCGATCTTCACCCAACGTACGCGGCATGCTCGCCGCCGCTGGAGATGGGCGACGAGATCTGGATCTACTACGCGGAGGCCAACAGTTCGCACCCGACGGCGAACGAGCCCCGTTCGCAAATCCGCGCCGCATCGTGGCGCAAGGACGGGTTCGTCTCCATGGCCGCCGCCGGGAAAACACCCGGCATGCTCACCACCCCGGCCATAGTCCTCGACGGCCATCATTTGGAGGTGAATATCCACACTGAAAAGGAGGGGCAGGTGCGCGTCGCGCTGCTGGGGGCCGATGCGGCGCCCTTACCGGGATTCGAAGCGGCCGCATGCGATCCGCTGCAGGGGAAAGGGGTCGCACACACAGTGAGCTGGCGGGGCCGGAAGGATCTTTCCGACATGAAGGGGACGCCCGTTCGCGTGCGGATAACGCTGAGCGATGCACAGATCTTCAGCTTTCGTTTCGCCCGTTAACCCAGCCGCGTTCGCATCTGACCTTATGAGAATGAAAACGAAATATCGCGTGCATGCCGTTCAGCACGACAGTTCGGGGGACTTCCGGGACTTAATTTTATCCGGCACCGCACAGGACGGCTCAACTACTCTCGCACCCGCGGAACCGGCCGGCCACGATGGCGAGGGAGCATGTTTCGTACGCACCCTCAGCGCGGGAGTTTCCGAAACACCTCAAACGCAGGCTTGGTGTTCCAGTCGTGGGTCAGCAAACCCATTGATGCTTCAGGCCCGAGCTGGTCATGCTCGAAATCGCGCAGCGTGAACCAGTACAACCGATCGATCCCCGGCTCCTCCGACGCCAGCGCATACGCGTGCCCCAAGTGGCCGAATGGCTGCATGTGCAGGGAGTAAGATAATGGGGCAGTCCATAAAGCAAAGTCGTACCTCGCCCGGAAGGCAAAGCCATGAGATTCCGCTTCTTGATTCCCCTGTTTTTATTCGGGTACGTTGCGGATTCGCTCATTCGAGAAGCGCATCCGCAGCGCGCTGGCGACGTCGGCTCGATCGTGTCGGGTTCTACCGATGCACGGTCGGTTTCCGCATCGGCAACGCACTTTTGCCTGCTAAAGATGACGAGGCCGTAATGCACGGCCTGAACGGATGATCACTTCAGTCCCCTTTCACTCGCCGCACATCGTCCTGCGACCCGACATAAAGCAGTGTCCCTGAGCCCGGAGGAATGGATGTTTCAAAAACGCCCGCGTTGTTGGCCAAGATCGCCTCACCAGTACGGAGGTCGAACACCTTGTCCTTACGGGAGACGCCGGCGTCTCCGAGCGTGAAGCGAACTTTCGTAGGCTCTTTGAAGGGAACGAAGCCAACCAGATTCCCTTGGTCATCGATCCGGATATCGTCGTCCTCCTGGAAGAAGTGCCGGCTATCGTGCGGCCACTTGCCGACGTTCGCGTTATGGATGACTACGACCTGCCCCGTCACCTGCATCCCCGGAAGCGCGAAGCCGCGATGATGGATTCCCGGCTGCTCGCACACGAGCGGCGAATCAGGCAGCTTGCTCATCCGGGCAATCACGCCTTCGTAAGACCTGATCTCCCGCGCGGCGTCGGCAAGCTCTTCGAGCTGGGGGCCGGCCATTCCCGGTCGCCCTGCGACCGTGAACCAATGCACTTCGTAAGGTGGCGACGGTTGCGTTGCCGCGGAAAGCACATCGAGTTTTAGATCGGCTTGAAGGGCGGGTCGTAGCTCCAGCAGAAAAAAAGCTTCGCCCCTTCCAGCACGGACGTCCAAGCCAGCGCCTTCATGCAGTTGGGCGGGCGGCGATAATATTTCCACAAGTTGTAACGGAGCGTGCCGTCTGGAAGCTTCGTCCGACGCCACCCCATCCGGCCCTGCTCGGCGAAGTGGATTATTCGTTCTCGGGTCTTGCGCCGCTCCTCGCCATCGCCGGGAACCCCGGCGGCTTGAGGATCGGCGATGATCTGATTGGCCCACTGCGGCATGAGCAGTCCGCCCTGCGTGACGACAAGCATGAAATCAGCGCCGCGTTTGGCGGCCTGCTCGTAATAACTGGCCTGCTTCCCGGCGGGTCCAATCCAGCGCGAACGAGGGCGACGCCAGATACCCGTGGCCAAGGGAATTCTTAGCGCAGAAGGCACGGCGATTATCCGCACGGCTGTTGTGGAGCGCCGCAACATTCTCGTCGCAGGGGGTACCGGCTCCGGCAAGACGACGTTGGTCAACGCGATCCTCGCTGAACCCGCGTTCAAGAACGACCGCATCGTCATCATCGAGGATACGAAGGAACTTCAATGCCCAGCCGAGGACAAAGTGGAACTGCTGACCAAAAGCACCGAACCGCGCGTGACGATGACGGACCTGCTGCGAATGACCCTTCGGTTGCGGCCGGATCGGATCATCATCGGCGAGGTTCGCGGAGGTGAGGCTTTGGCCATGCTCAAAGCATGGAACACCGGTCATCCGGGAGGCGTGGCGACGATCCACGCCAACAGCGCCGGCGATGCACTACGCCGTGTTGAGGACTTGGTAGGCGAGTCTTCCCACATCATCCCCCGCCGGTCGATCGCCAGCGCCATCAACCTCATCATGCACATCGAACGCATCCCTGATGGACCCGGACGACGGGTGTCGCGCATCGCCGAAGTCACCGGATACGACAACGACGCCTACGTGGTGTGTGAGGCAACATGAATTTGAACCAGCCATGGATGATCCGCCAGCCAATTCACGAGCGTCAATAAGCTGATGGAAGCTATTGAGGCTTACAACTCTGTCGGTCAGCCGGATTCGTGCCGGTGAAAGCCGAGTTTATCGCTGGCCACACCACTCGATAAATCCCCGCCGCAGGAAAAAGTGACTTCGGCAGCCAATGCGCCCCCAAACGGACGGCTCAAGCGAAACCGTTTTGTCGGCATGCTCGATGAGCCGCCACCGGGGCTTGGTATCGAGCAGTAAGCTCACCTGCACCGTTGAGCCACATCCGCACGGACAAGTTAGCGCGACGAACCATTTGTGCTGGCCTTCGCCCAGGACGTAGACAGCATCGGCGTCGAGATCCTCTGGCAGCTCTTCCAGGTGAACGGTGCGAAGGGGTTTCGGCGCCCGCCTGAACCAGGACGCGAGCCACAGCCAGATCCGCATGACGAGGCCGGTGATGAACTTCATCATGCGCCGTCTTGCCCTTCGCTCAGTTCCGGCCTGTCCAGCAGCGGCACGGTATCGCCGCGTCCGACTTCCTTGCTCAGGACGGTGCACGGCTCCATCTTTGACTCCGCGTCGCGGATGGTGTCGCCTTCGTGCAGGCCGATGCGTTGCGCGGCAAACCCATCATCCGCGGCAACGCGGTACCGATGGAGGCGCGCAAGCAGCTCGTTGACCGCCATCGCCGCGATCAGCGTGTTGACGCTGACGACAGCGGGTCGGTCTTCTTGGACGTTGAGGATGTATTTCTGGCGCAGGCGGTTCTTGTATTCCTCCGGGTCGTCGCGCTTAAGCATCTCCGCGCGCATTTGCTCCGAGTTGTAGACGCCGCGTGATTTCAGACTGGACCGTCCAGGCTGCAGGTAGTGAACCGCGCCCCAGATCTGGTCGATGCCGCCGCCCGGCAGCGCCCGAAGCTGAATGCCCAGGTCGAAGTAGGGCAGCACGTAGAACGCCGCCA
>JBBSLV010000028.1:0-16713 GCA_038233535.1 Tepidisphaerales bacterium
AAGAAACGGGGGGGTGCGAAACGAAGCCAATTGAAGCCAACGGAAATCGGTCGAAAACCTCCGCCATGACGCAAAATGGAGGTTTTGGAGTCCGGGGGACGATTCGCCGGTGACGAAACGAAGCCAACGGGGGTTTGGGCGGTTCGGTCGGTGGAGAGAACCAAAGGTGACGCAAACGAGGACATAAAGGTTTGCGTCACCTTTAGTTCTTCCGACTCGACGGCGGAACGGAGCGAGAAGTTTCCCGGCCACGTCGTTCGCCGCTGGCTCGGTAATTCCGAGTCGGTGGCGCAGGATCACTACCTTCAAGTGACGGGCGCTGACTACGAGAAAGCCATTGGCGATGGGCGGGCGGGAAAGCGGCGCAACATGCGGCGCAGCAAGCGGCGGAAGTGGTCGGCACTGCGTCGCAAGTGATAACTCTGAAAACGCAAAATCGCCCGGAACTTCCGGGCGATTCTGCGCTTTGCCACGACTTGCTTAATGAGCAAGTGACCCCAGCGGGATTCGAACCCGCGTCGCCGCCGTGAAAGGGCGGTGTCCTGGGCCTCTAGACGATGGGGCCAAACGGGTTTCGACACTGCGTCGCCCAGGAGGGGGAACAATATGCAGATGGCTTGGCGGACGTCAACGCCGGGTGTGGGGGTGAGGAGCGTCGGGGTGCGTGACCGCTCGTGCGGCCTGTTGTTCGGGCCGTGGTCATCTTGTGTAAAGACGCTCTTGCGCCCTATACGCCCGGTGGATAGCCATCGAGCAGCTCCTTGGCGGGCACAAGTCCAAACGCAATGGATGACCCAGGCCGTGGCGCGTGTTGCGACGCAAGCGACCTATGATACATTGCCCCCCACGCGGCCTCTTGGCGGAACTGGCAGACGCGATGGATTCAAAATCCCTTGCCCGCAAGGGCGTATCGGTTCGACTCCGATAGAGGCCACTGATCCCACTTCTTGAGAACATCCAATCTTAATCCAACATCGTTAATAGATTGGCCATGCGATTCATTTTCATCTCGGTTGTGTTGTCCGTCGTCCTGGTTTCCGCACGCGCATCTGCGTGGAATGACACCGGTCATCGCACCATCGCGACGATCGCGTATGACGAGCTGACGCCGGCGGTTCGCGCGAAGGTTGACGCGATTTTGCGCGCACATCCGCGTTACGAGAAAGATCTGCTCGGCGACATGCCGCCCGGATACGGCGAGCCGGAGCGGTACGCGTTCGCGATGAGCGGGTACTGGCCGGACATCATTCGCAGTCAGACAAATCCGATGCACTTCACGCATCACAAGGGGATGTGGCACTACATCGACGTGCGCTTCCAACTGCCGGACTGGAAGCCGGGGACCGCGCCGGGGATCGCACCGTCGTCCGCCGGGGCGACGACTTCGCCCGTTGTCGAGGGGCCGACGAACATCATCGAGGCGATCGCGCGGAACCGTGAAGAATTACGCGACGGCACGCTGACCGACGCACGGAAGGCGGTCGCCATCTGCTGGCTGACGCACCTCGTCGCCGACCTTCACCAGCCGCTGCACGCCACGACGCTTTACTCCGCCCAGTTCCCCGACGGCGACCGCGGGGGCAATTCGTTCATCGTGTTCGTCCGCCGCGAGAACCAGAATCTGCACGCGGTGTGGGACCAGATGCTTGGGCTACAGACGTCGCCGACGATGATCAACTACCTGGCGGGCTCGATCCGCAACGACCCGAACCTCCGCCGCGAGGCGCTGCCGCAGGTGGGGCAGAGCGATCCGGAGGTATGGAAAAAGGAGAGTCACGCGCTGGGCCGGGCCGTAGCCTACCGCGAAGGGACGCTGATCGGCGCCAGCAGCGACGACGTGCGCCGCGACCCGGCCACGCTCGTCCCGCCGCTGCCCGAGGGTTACCTGCGCGACGCCGAGCCCGTCGCGATTCGCCGGGCGGCGCTGGCGGGATATCGGCTGGCGGACCTGCTCAATGCGGCGCTGGCGGAATAGCGTACGCGCCTACAATCATCCCCATGGACATCAACCTGTTGGTATTGAACGCCGGCAACAGCCGGCTGGCGATCGGCGTTTTCGTCGGGGGGGAGCTGACGTACGTCAATCGGGTGGCGCACGAGCAGCGAAGTGAATGGCCGGCGCGGATCGCCGAGGCGTGGGCGAAGATTTCCGAATCCGAGAGCGCCGCCGTCGCGGGCGCCAGCGTCAATCCGGCGCTGGTCGAATTGTTGGAACACGCGGTCGATCAGGCGACGGGGCGGAAGGTGCAGTGGGTGGGGCGGGACATCGATCTGCCGATCAACGTGCTGACCGACGAGCCGACGGAGACGGGCGTGGACCGCGTGCTGAACGTCGCGGCGGCGTACGAGCAGATGGGCAAGGGTTGTGTGGTCGTCGATGCGGGCACGGCCGTCACCGTCGACTGCTGCACCGACAAGGGCGAGTTTCTCGGCGGCGCGATCGCGCCGGGCGCGTCGCTCCAGCTGGCAGCGCTGCACGAGCACACGGCCAGGCTGCGGGCGATTCCCTTCGCCATTCCCGCCGACACGTTCGGCCGCTCCACGCACCAAGCAATGCTTCAGGGCGCATATCACGGCATTCGCGGAATGGTCAAGGAGTTGACGGAGAACTACGCCACCGAGCTCGGCTTCTGGCCCGACATCATCGCCACGGGCGGCGATGCGCCCAGGCTCTTCGAGAACTGGGAGCTGATCCACGCGATCGCACCGGACCTGACGCTCTACGGCATCGCGCTGGCGTATACGAACCATCACATCAAGCACGGGATGTGAATCGCGGAATATCATCGCACCCGCTGGCGTCTTTGATTGCGGGAGGTGAATCATGTGGCGATCAGTCTCTTCGGCGCAGTGTGAACCGCTCGAGTCGCGGGTGTTATTGGCCGGCGCGGAATCGCCTGTGATCCTGTTCGTCCGCGGGGCGACGCGCTCGGGTGGATTTCTCGAAGCAACGGAAGCGGCGGCGCGGGACCTGGAACTGGCGGACATCAACAACAGTTCGACCGCCAACCTCAATACCGGATGGGCGACGCTGGCGGGCGCGCTGCGCGATCAGGGGTTCGGTGTCGAGCAATTCATCGAGGCCAAGGGAGTGGCCGGGCCGTGGAGCGGCTTCTATCAGGGCAAGCCGATCCGGTTCGATACGCTCGACCTGACGCAGTACGCGGCGATCGTCTTCGGATCGAACAATGCGCACTACCCCACATATGTCGTGGACGCGGTCGAGAGCTACGTCCGCAACGGCGGGGGCGCGATGTTCATCGCCGACGCGAACTTCGGCTCGGACTGGGCGGACGCGTCCGCTTCGGACCAGTCGTTCCTCGGCCGCTTCGGGCTGACCGTCAATCAGGACAACGCCGTCGTCACCACGCTGCGCCGAAGCGCGGGCGACTTCATCGTGGCGGATCATCCCGTGCTCGCAGACGTCAACACGATCGAGGGCGAGGGCGTGAGCACGTTCATCGTGCCGCGGCTGAATCCACCGGGAACGACGATCACGCGGCTCGTCGCCGCGCGCGGACAGACGCGCGACCTGGACGGCTTCGACGCCGCCACGCGGTTCCAGGGCACTCTCCGGCCGGTGAATGACCGCGACGCGTCGGTCGTGCTGGTCAACGCCGGCGCAGGCCGCGTCGCCGCGTTCTTCGACCGCAACACGTTCTTCAACGCGAACGGCCGCGGGACCGACATCACGAAGCACGACAACCAGCAGTTCGCCCTCAACCTGTTCGAGTGGGTTGCCGACAACATTCCGCCGGCCGTCACGAGCGGCACGTTTGCCGAGGGGGCGCCATCGGAGCTCCGGCTGACGTTCAACGACAACCTCTATGGCTCGCTGACGCGTGACGACGTGTTCCTGCGCAACGGAATCACCGGCGACGCGATCCCCAACGCGCGGTGGTACACGCACATCACCGATTCGCCCGACGGGACCGTGCTCAGCGTCTTCGTCAAGGGCGCGCAGCCGCCGGGGCAGTACTGGATGCAGATCAACCCGTTCCGGATCAGCGACGATTCGGGCAATCCGAACCGCCAGCGCGTGCGCTTCAACTTCACAATCGCGGGCCCGGAGCCCGGTGTGACCGCCGCCACGGCGCGCGTCGGGGCGCTGAGCGTGGCTGCTGCCGCGTCGAATGATGAACCGTCGCGCCCGCGGCTGTTCGATGAGTTGTTCGGCGCTGAGCCGATCGTGATAAGCTGACGGGCATGTCATTCACACTCGAACTCGGCCAGTCGGCGCCGGACTTCAACCTGCCGGGCGTCGACGGCAGGACGTATTCGCTCACGTCGTTCAAGGACGCGCGGCTGCTCGTCGTTGTGTTCTCGTGCAATCACTGCCCGTTCGTGATCGGCAGCGAGGATCGCATGATCGCGTTCGCCAACGACTACCAGTCGAAGGGCATGGCGATGATCGCGATAACTCCAACGAAACGGAAGGCCATCCGACCGATTCGTTCGAGCACATGAAGCAGCGTGCCGCGGAGACGCGGTTCCCGTTCGCGTACGTGCGCGACGACTCGCAGGAGGTAGCGCAACGATACGGCGCGCTGCGCACGCCGCACTACTACCTGTTCGATGCCGATCGCAAGCTGCGCTACGCGGGGCGGATGGACGACAACCCGCGGACGCCGGGCGCGGAAACGACGCACGAGCTCCGCGACGCTGTCGATGCGCTTCTGGCGGGGCGCACGCCTCCGGTGCAGCTGACAAACCCGATCGGCTGCAACGTGAAGTGGAAAGGCCACGAGCGTCACTGGATGCCGCCGCAAGCGTGCGACCTGGTCTGAGCGTCCGGCAGCGTTACCCGGCCCGTTCCGGTGATGAATGTCCGATCCCCGGCGGCGAATTCCAGCGTCGCCGGTGTAGGTCGGTTTTGGCCGGAAGTAGCGCGCCGCGGGCCGTGCGATCACTGCGCAAAGCGGGACGTTCTGGGTCATTTGTGGGCATCGTCCCGTTCATCGTTTCTCCTGTGTCACAGGGTCGTAGCGCGTCGCACGTACACGCCGCATGCGCGCCTGAGGAACGGTTTGATCGTGCGCGATCTGATTAACGTTCGCACACGGGGCGTGCTTCAGCGGGTTGAAAACGACGAAAAGCGTCCGGATTCTCGTAACGCCATTTGCGCAATGGTGCACACGATCGTGCGCCACCGTGCCGGGTCGGTTCAGGGGTTGGACTGGTAGGTGGTGGCCGGGGAGCGGTCGAACCGGTCCAGCGTCACACCTTTAAGTTCCAAGGGGTGGCCCCAGATCTCCTGCAAGCCGATGTGTTGCTCGGCCGCTTTGGGGTCGGGGATGAGCAGGACGTCTACGCTGGTGACGTCATCGGGGAGCGTCTTGACGACGTGGGCGGACGAGTAGCTGTTGATCGAACCCGCCGGTAATTTGCCGAAGACGAGCGTGCCGTAGTCGATCTTCTCCGATTTCGTCTGGAGCCATACGCGGTATGCGGCGACCGGTGAGGGGTCGCCGGTAAACTTCCACTTGATCACCAACTCGACGCCGCGGCTCGAGGGGCGCGCCAGCGCCTGCTCGACGGCGATGGCGCTCGTTTTGAACGGGTCTTTCGCCGGGTCGGTGACGAGCGCGACCAGCGGTTGGTCCTTCGGAACGACGGTGATCTTCTGTTTGACGGTGGCCGTCCAGCGCGCGACGGACGGCGGCCACTTCTCGGGGGTGCCGGGCTTGCCGTCGAGGCCGACGAAGGTGACGTTGTCCGGGACGACGCCCAGGACATACGTGAACGTCAACTCGTGCTCCCCGGGTGACAGCGCGTGGTGGAGGGCTGCGTGTGAATTGCCTTCGCGGCCGGTGCCTGAAAGGGCATCGGGCGGAAGCGGCTCTTTCCGCCCGTTGCGCTGCTGCGCGGAGAGTTTGCTTCCAATTCCGGTCGTGATGTCGGTGATCGCCCACACGCGCCGCACTCCGTGAAGGTCCCACGACTCGTGCTCGTTGAGCACGATCGGGATCGGCTCGCCTTCGCGGGCGAGATTGCGCATCGTCAGCACCGGAGTTGGACCGTAGTAAGCCTGGCACAGCGCGTCAATCGCGGGCTGGCTGGCAATCTTGCTGTTGATGGCTGTGGCGATGAATCCGCCGTACCAGTGCGGGGGCTGGCGCGGCTTACCTGCGGCACGCTCGGCATTGAAATGGGCCGACAATGACGCGAAGGCGGCGTCGACATGGGCGGTGGTCAGACTTCCGGCGTTCGTCCGGCGCTCCAGCTCCTGCCATGGCCACGGGGAGTTCGTGCTCATGGGCAGCGACGCGAGCAGCGCCGGCGTCGCCTGCGCCGCGACGGCGGTCGGTCCGGTCCCCGGCCCCTGTGTCCTGCGGAGAAAATAGCTCGTCGGGATCATCGCGATCCACGGCAGCACGAGCAGGACGACGCCGAGCATAATCTGCCTCGGCCGCCGCTGCCACCGCCCGAAGCTCGCGCCGGTTGCACCTGACAGGTCGGTGCCGCACTCGGGGCAGGCGCCGATTTCGTCCGTCATGAACTGCATGTTTCGCAGGTCATAACCGCACGTGCGGCAACGGGGCGACGCGAAGATCGGGCGCCCGCGGACGCCGAGCGTGACGACGACTATACCGAGGATCGTGATGGCGATGAACGCCATCGGGATCAGCATGAATGCGCTGCGCATGCGTGTACGTGCCTCCACCCCTTTGTGCCCGGGCAATGCGCCCGCGATGATACTTGTGAATGAACGACGACGCACCATCCCGCGCGCTCCTGCTCACGCCGCCCGGCGCCGCCGCGATCGCGGTGGTGCGGATTCTCGGGCCGCGCGTCCTCCCGTTCCTCGAAGCGCATTTTGCACGACCGGCGAAGGTCGGCCACGCCGTGCACGGCGACCTGTGCGACGGCCTACGCGTGCTGGATGATCCCGTCGTCGTTCTGCACAGTACCAGGCAGATAGCGGACCTGAACCTGCACGGGGGGCCCTGGGTGGTGACGTCGGTGATGGAGCTGCTGCGGCGGGAGGGGTTTGGCATTGTTGAGCTGTCGGATGATGTGCTGGCGGACGAGGCGGTCGATGTTGATGACGCACTGTGGCATGACGTGACGACTCATCTCCCGCTAGCGCGGACGGAGCAGGCCCTGCGCGTGCTGCTCGCGCAGCCGGCGGCGTGGGCGCGCGGGCGGCCTGACCCCGACGACGCGAGTCTCTGGTGGCTGCTGCACCCGCCGCGGGTGGCGATCGTGGGGCCGGCGAACGTGGGGAAATCCACGCTGGCGAATCAGCTGTTCGCGCAGGAGCGGTCGATCACCGCCGACGTCCCCGGCACGACGCGCGACTGGGTGGGGGAAATGGCGAACCTCGACGGGCTGGCGGTGATGCTGGTTGATACACCGGGCGTGCGCGAGACGAGCGATGCGATCGAGCGCGAAGCGATAGCACTCAGCGGGGCGGAGGTGAAACGCGCGGACCTCATCGTGCTCGTGCTCGATGCGTCGGAGCCGATCACTGCAGAGGAGCGGCAGCTCATGAATCTGTATTCCGAGGCCATCGTCGTCTGGAACAAGTGGGACGTCGCGGCTGATGGAGTTGAGCGGGCAACCGACAGTGGGCTGCGCACCGTCGCAACGACAGGAGAGGGTGTGGACCGCTTACATGTCGAAATCCGGAGGCGCTTCGGCTGCGAAACCTTCGACGAAACACGGCCCCGGTGCTGGACGGAGCGGCCGCGAGAGCGATTCGGCCATCCGGATCACAGGAACCGCGCGATGTCCTGATACGTCACCAGCAGGAACACGCTCAGGATCACCGCAAGCCCCACCACCTGCGCGATCGATTGCGTTTTCGCGCTCAGCGGTCTGCCCTGAATCTTTTCGATGACCAAAAACGTGAACAACCCGCCGTCGACGATGGGGATGGGGAGGAAGTTCACGACGGCGAGGTTGGCGCTGATCATGGCGAGGAACCAGATCAGCCAGTCGTTGCCCTTGTAGGCGAACTTTCGGCCGGCGTCGAAGATGCCGACGGGGCCCATCATGTTCTTGTAGCTCACGCTGCCCTGGAACATGCGCTGGAGCGTCAGGTAAAACTGCATGACGAAATCGCGCGTCTCGGTTATGCCCCAGCCCGCGGCGACGAGCGGGCTGTCGGTCTGGCGCGGCTCGACGCGCTCGTGGAGAAACGGGACGAGATATGTTAGAGCGCTGGTGTACGTGAGGCCGGCCATCTCCTCGATCTGCGCCTCGGACAGGTTCAGTTCAACCTGGCGAGTTCCGCCTTCGACGGCGAGGATCAGGTTTACCGGCGCGTCGGGAGCGGCGGCGGCGAGGAGCGACTTCACGTCGAACCAGCTCTGCACCGGCTGGCCGTCAATCGCCGTAATCCGGCTGTTCGCGGGGACCCCGGCGGCGCGGGCGGGCGAGTTTTCCAGAACGTCGGCGACGACCGCGCCGGTACCATCCGGGCGCAGCACGACGCCCAGCCCACGCTTGTTGTTGTTCAGCTCCACCGACGGGACGATTCCCTCGACCGTCACTTCCTTCCCGTCGCGCTCGACGACGAACGTCAGGGGCTTGTTCGACTGCCCGGCGCCGTCCAGCCACTCCGTGAGCTTCTTGGCGGTGGGATTCCGCTGCGCGTCGCCGTTGGGGTAGCGAACTTCGACGATCACGTCCCCGGGCAGCAGCTTCCCCCGCGCCGGCGAGTCGGGATTGACCATGAAGATCGTCGTGCGCGGAAGCATGCCGGCGAAGTCGACGTTGTCAAACATCGCATCGCGCCCGGCTTTCCCGAACATCCGCTGGAAGATCGGGGAGATCGAGACTGTCCGGGTCTCGCCGGTGCCGGACGTCACCGTCAGCTCGACAGGTTTGCCGTCGGATGTTTGGAGGGCGCGGTCGAACTTCCAAAACTCATCGTCCTTGCCCCCGGCGACGACGGGCTGGCCGTTCACGTGGGTGATCGTGTCGCCGGGCTTGATCGCCAGCGCGTCATGGGGGAGCAGCTCCGGCGACATCGCCTCGGGCGGCAGCGCTTTTGCGGGGTCGATGCCGCGCAGCTCGTAAGGCATGTCGATGCCGAGCATGAGGAACCCCTGGCTGTCGTCGCCCTCGCGCTGCGGGGTGATCGTCAGGTGCTCGCGCGTCCCGTCGACGCGCTCGACGTACAGCGGCGTGGGGGCGCCCTCCTCGGCCAAAGCGGCGTTGAGCGTGATCTTCGTGAAGTCGTGCTGGAACTTGTCGTCGAAGTAGAGGATGCGGTCGCCAACCTTCAGCGGGGCGGAGACGACCCGGCCGTTGTCGATGCGGGTGGTGTTGGCCGCGGGTGAGCCGGGGATGACGCTTCCCGCCAGCGCGGGCGGGGCGCGGAACCCCATGAGAAACACGACCATGAACCCGATGGCCGCGAGGATAATGTTCATGATCACGCCCGCGGAGACGACGAGCATCCGGGCGCCGATGGACTTTTTGCTGTACGCGTGGGGGTCGTCCTGCTGGGCATTGGGGCGCAAATCGTCCTGCCCGAGCATCTTCACGTATCCGCCCAGCGGGATCCAGTTCAGCCGGTATTCCGTCTCACCGATCTGCTCGGCCTGCCCGACCTTCTGGAGTTCCTCGTACTTGGCGCCGCTGGAGCCGAACGTGACGCCCATGCCCTTGCGCCAGGAGAACAGCGCCTGGCCGAACCCGACGGCGAACTGCTCGACGCGGATGCCGACGTACTTGGCGGCGAGGAAGTGGCCCAGCTCGTGAAAGAAAATCACGAAGCCGAAGCCGAAACACAGGAGGGCGATGCTCCAGATCTGCAAGATCATGCGAGGTTCTTACTTTCGTTTGGTGTTGCTGAACAGATGCGTGGATGGAGCGGAAGTCGCAGAAAGAAATTAAGCCACCGATGGGGGCACCGATAATATATCGATTTCTGAATGATTTCTTTCTCATCGATGTCCATCGGTGCCCCATCGGTGGCTAACAATCGACAATCGCCGCCGCCTCGGCACGGGCCCAGCGGTCGGCTTGCAGTAGATCGTCCAGCGACGGCTCCGACTGCACCCGGTGGCGGCGAATTGTAAGCTCAACCGTCCGCGAAATCTCCCCGAAGGTGATTTTACCGGTCGTGAACGCTTCCACGGCCACCTCGTTGGCGGCGTTCATCACCGCCCCGGACGTCCCGCCCGCTCTGGCGACCTCTTGCGCCAGACGTAATGCGGGAAACCGATCCAGATCGGGCGGCTCAAAGTTCAGCGACACGGTTTGCCGCCAGTCCATCGTCCGCCCGATGCCTGCCAGCCGGTCGGGATAGGTGATCGCGTACTGGATCGGCGTGCGCATGTCCGGCGGGGAAAGCTGCGCCATCGTCGATCCGTCGACGAACTCAACCATCGAATGCACGACCGACTCCGGATGCACGACGACCTCAACCTGCTCCGGCGACAAATCGAACAACCAGCACGCCTCGATCAGCTCCAGCCCCTTGTTGAACATGGTGGCCGAGTCAATCGTCACCTTGTTGCCCATGCGCCACGTGGGATGGTTCAGGGCGTCTTGCAGGCTCGCATTCTGGATCTGCTCGCGCGATGCCGTGCGGAACGGCCCGCCGCTGGCGGTGAGGATCACCTTGCGGATCTCCTCGCGCCGGCCACAGCGGATGGCCTGGAAGACGGCGGAGTGCTCGGAGTCGATCGGCAGGATCGGCACGTTGCGCCGGCGCGCTTCGGAGATAAGCAACGATCCCGCGATGACGAGCGATTCCTTGTTCGCCAGCGCCACCGGCTTTCCCGCGCGCACGGCGGCGAACACCGCGGGTAAACCCGCCGCGCCGACAATGGCGGCGACGACCATGTCCACGTCGTTGCGCGCGACCATCTCCACAAGCCCCTGCGGGCCAACGTAGAGCGTCTGGACGTTCCGTCGAATCTCCGAGAGCACTTCAACATCCGCCGACAGATCCGTCACCGCGACCGCGGCCGGTCGATGCTTGCGGATTTGACCGAGCAACTCGTTCGCCTGCCGGTGCCCGCTGAGCGCGATCGCGCGGAAATCCCCGCCGAGGTGGTTGATCACCTCGAGCGTGCTGCGCCCGATGGAACCGGTCGACCCGAGAATCGCGATGCGCTTGGGCACGGGTGGACAAGATAGCGAACGCGCGCGCGCTCACAAGGTTGACGATTAATGTAAACCGCGGGCTCCCGCCGGCGGCTATTTGAGCGTCAGATAAATACTGTCAGTAAAACCGCACATGTGCGACGATCGATCCCATGCTCCTGCCACGGAAGGCGTTGTCGGCCGAGCAGCTTCGCCGCTTGGCCGTGTTGATGGTGAACGATGGCGACGCGCCCGAGGACGTCGCGGACCTGCTGGAGGTCAGCGAGCGGTCCGTATGGCGCTGGCTGAGCCGCTGGCGTGGGCGCGGTCGGTTGGGCGACGCGGGTCTGGCCACATGCCCGGGACGCGGGCGTCCGCCGAAGCTGAGCGGATGCCAAGCCAACCAAGTGCTGCGATGGATCCGAGCCAGCCCGTGCGACTTCGGCTTCGCGACCGAGCGCTGGACCGCCCGCGGGTGGCGGCGGTGATCGAGCAGCGCTTGGGCGTGCAGATGAACCATCGGTATCTGAACGACTGGCTGCGCGTGCGCGGGATCACGCCGCAGGTTCCCCCGCGGCTGGCGCGCGAGCGCGACGAGGGGCTGATCGCCGCGTGGGTCGCCCACGCCTGGCCCGGCATCAAAAAAAGGTCGTCAACCGTCACGCGAGCCTTGTTTTTACGGACGAAAGCGGCTTCCTGCTGCTCCCGCTCGTGCGCCGCACGCTCGCCCCGCGCGGCTGCTGCGCCCCGCTCGTGCACCGCGCCCGTCATCGGGACAAGGTGTCGGTCGCGGCGGCGTTGACGCTGTCGCCGCATCAGGGTCACGTGAACCTGCACTACCAGACCTACCCCAACGGGTACGTCAACGTCGAGGCTTACGCCCAGTTCCTGCGCGGGTTGCTGCGGCGGACTGGCAACAACCCGATCGTTCTGGTTCACGACCGCGGCAACATGCACCGGGGCGATCCGATGCGGGAACTGACGCGTGATTTTCCACGGCTGGACCTGAACCTGTTGCCGCCGTACGCGCCGGAACTGAACCCGGTGGAGCAGCTTTGGAACTTCGCGAAGGACAAGGAGTTGAGCAACTTCGTCCCTCACGACGTCGCGGAAGCCAACGCGGGGGTAACCGGTTTGATGGATGGAATACGCCATGACCAACTCAGGCTGCGATTGTTCTACCGGGCAACGCCGCTGCCATGGAATCTACTGACAGTATTTATCTGACGCTTAAATAAATTTAGAAGCGGGCGCAAGGCACACGGGCCGTGAGAAGTCCGGCAGGTTCCAGCCGCTGACGGCAGCCCGCGGTGCGCGCGTCACACCAGCGGGCGCGGTCTCACCCATCGGTCGAGCAGGGGGGTGAAGGGGCTGGCGAGGATGACCGCGAGGTAGGGGCCGTAGGACACCGAGAGGTACAGCTGCGCAACTGCGGCGATGATGCCGACGAGGACGGCGTAGATGGCGCGGGCGCCTTTGGTCATCGGCCTCACGCCCGGAGCGGTGGCGAGGAAGCAGGCGACGAACAGCAGCGGCCCGGCCATCAGCTCGTAGTTGGCAAAGGTAATGGCCCACGACCAGCCGACGCCCGGCTGCGTCACCGCCAGCCACCGCCAGCGCGGGACGTTTTCCGTGATCACCACGGGGATCGGCAGAACGAGGAACGTCACGAACGCGGCGACGATGATCAGCAGCGGGACGCGGTAGTCGATCATCCCCCGATAAAGCAGAAACAGCCCGCCCATGATGACGGCGATGGCGCTGCTGGCGCCGATCGCGCCGGGCTGGCCGCCGATGATGAGATCCTCCAGCGGGGGGAGACGGTCGCGGATCACTTCGTCGAGCGTGAGCCAGCCGTGGTCGAGCTGCGCCTGAGCGCGCGTGAAGTCGCGGAGCTGAACGGCGGCGGTGCGCGTGAGGATGGCGTCCACGCCGTGCAGCGGGAGAGCAGTCATCCACGGTTCCTTGATCGGCGCATTGCGCGGCGGCTCGATGTGCGGGACGTTCAGCACGTCGCCGGCGAAGATCCGATCGCGCTGCAGCACCGATCGCGGGTTCAGCGACACGCTGAACAGCGACGTGAGCAGCAGGAAAACGACGGCCACCGGGTGCACGCGCGACGTCCCGGCGCGCGCGAAGAGCCACAGCGCGCCCGCCAGCGCGATCCCCGCCGCGGGGATGATCGGCCAAGGGGTCGTCGGTCGGCCCGCGGTTTCGGTGGCGGCGAGGTGCGCGGGCAGCGCCAGCGCGAGAAGGACGGCCATCCAGATGCCGTGCGTGAGGCGCAGCTCCCCGCCGCGCGAGCCCACGCGGCGCCATAGCAGCAGCGCCATCGCCGCCGATCCCACGACCCCGGCCAGCACGAGCAGCGCCCTCCACCCGTAAAACGCGACGCCCGCCGCGATGGGGAAAATCATCGCCTGGAGGTGGTTGGCGAAGAATCGGTTGACGTCGATGCCGCTGTGCAGCACGCGCAGCGGCGTGCCGCGTGACGGGAGCCGCACAGGCTCCACGGGCGCGTTGGCGGCGGCGGGTTTGATCACGGGCGCCTCCGATGCCGCAGTTCGCGGATCGCGCTCAGCAGCGGGAGGCGCGACGGGCACACGTACGAGCACACTCCGCACTCGATGCACGCCGCGATCCCGTACCGCTCGGCCAGCGATTGATCATCGCGCTGCGATGCTTCGAGCAGCCCCGCGGGTTGGATGCGCGTGGGGCATGCCGCGGCGCACCAGCCGCAGCGGATGCATGGGTCGGGGTTGAGCGATGCCGCCGCGTACCCGACGTGGATGACGAGCTCGCCGCCACTGACGACCGCGTCGCGCGACGCCGTCTGGTCGCGCAGCGCCTCGCCCACGCGCGGGGCGAGTTCCCCGTCGATGCCGAGATGCTCGAGGATGTGCCACAGGGGCGTGCCGATCGGCGCGGTCACGAGGTGGGTCGTGTCGCGCGTCACATCGCGGACCGCCAGCGGCACGTCGAGCATCGGCTCGCCCAAGCGCGCGAACCGTCCGACCGCGACGGCCGCGGCGGCGTCGAGCAGGATCACGCCCGCCTCCGCCGGCAGTCGCCCCGGTCGCAATTTGCGATTGAGCAGCGTGTAGAGCATCAGCGTCGGGTCGGCCTGCGGATAGCTGTTGCCCAGCGGAACAAAATGGAGGGCGGTGTCACCATCGGCGGCGCTGCGGAGCCGGCTCACGTCAGCCGACGGCGCGTCCTCGTCGAGCGCCACAATCTGCCGCGACACCCCCAGCGCGCGGGCGAGCGTCCGCACGCCGGCGATCAGCTCGTCCGGATATGCCCGGGCCAGCGTCGCGTTCAGCGGCACGGCTTCCTCGGCGTCGAGCACGTTGCAGATGATCGTGTCGCACGGCCGGCGCAGCGCCTGATAGAGCTGGGCGAGCAGGTCCGGGCTGTTGCGCCGCTGGGCCCACGCGCCCGCGAAACGCAGCCGATCGATCCACGTCGGCAGCTCAGCGGCATCCGGCCGGGGCAACCGCTCATGCGCCGGCGGCGGGGCAATGCGGTCGACCTGCATCTCGACGGCCATCTCGACGGCCATCTCGACGGCCGCGACGCGGTGGCCGTTGAGCACGTCGACGCGCGTATGCGCGACGATCAGCCCGGCGACGGGGCTCAGCGGTACGTGCGCCGTCTCCGGCACGTGCTCCGACAGCGGGTCGCCCCGCGCGACGCGCGTGCCGGGCGGTTTGGCGCTGGCGCCCTCGCCGGGCGGGCGCGTCGAAAGCGGGACGATCAATCGCGCCGGCGCGGGAATGGGGAGAAATGGAGTGGTGGGGTGCGAGGGAAAGGCCGTGGTGGGGTGGTTGAGTGGTCGAGTGGTGGAGTCGGCGGCGGACTTCGTGTCTTTCACTCAACCGCTCCGCTCTCTTGCCCCCTCTCCCGGTACTCCGGGAGAGGGCTGGGGTGAGGGGGATTTGAAAAGTCGATCAACGCCGGCACGCGAAGCGACCCTCATCCTAACCTTCTCCCGGCGTACCGGGAGAAGGGACCAGAGGACGCTCACGACGCCAGGGGAACATTCCCACGCCGGCACACCGCCCGCAGCGCATCCGCCGCCACCTTGAACAGCGCCGGTCCCGTCTCGCCGTGCGAATGGCCGGCGACTTTCAGGTGCGGCTCGAGGCTGAGCAGGCCACGGTAGCCGTTGGCGTAGGCGTCTTTCAGGATCGACTCGATGTCGCCGTCGCCCTCGCCCGCGGGCACGACCTTCCCGCCGTCCATCTGCGCGTCCTTGATGTGGATGTGCGCCGTGTAGGGCTTCAGCAGCGGCCAATTATCGCGCGGGCGCTCGCCAATCTGCACGAAGTTTGCGAAGTCGAATGCGCTGCGCAGCTTCGGCGAATCGACGGACTTCATCAGATCCTGACAGCGCCGTCCGGTGTCGCCGAAGATGCCCTTCTCGTTCTCGTGCGCCATCGCCACCGGGCGGTCCTTCAGATACTCGACCTTCTGATGGAATCGGCGGATGACTTCATCGCGGTGCGGGTCGATCGGACCCTTGCCCTCGCCGCCGACGGGGTAATAGCTAAACACGCGGATCAGCGGCGCGTCGAAAAACTCCGCCAGTTCGACGGCGAGCTTGAACCGGTCGAAGTGGCGTTGCCAGGGCTGGTCAATCGCGATTTTGCCGATGGGCGAGCCGAGGCTGACCACGCCCATGCCGTTGTCGGCCAGTTTGCCTTTGATCTCGTCGCGCAGCGGCTTGTCGAAGTCGAGGACGTTTTTGCCCGCCACGCCGCGCAGCTCGAAGTGGGTGACGCCGTTCTCCCGGCAGACGCGGATCTGCTCGTCGAGGTCCGGGGAGATCTCGTCGGCAAACGCGGCGAGCTTCAACGTGTCCGGGCTGGGGGGCATGGGCGGCGATTGTAGATGGAGAGGTGCGAGCGTCAAATGCGTGTCGTGAACCACCGTTTTCTCCTCCGCAAGCGCGTGCTGATTCCGCTGGGCGGCGGCATCGGGTTGCTGCTGCTCGCGTGGTTCGTGCTCTTGCCGTGGGCCGTGCGCGGGCGGGTGGAAGCGGTGCTGCATCAGTTGAACCTGCGCGACGTGACATTTCGCGTGACGCGGGCGACGCCGTGGTCGTCGACGGTGCGCGACATCGACGCGGGCGACGGCAACCGCATCGACGCGATGCGCGTGACGTATTCCGCCCAGGGACTATGGAACCGCCGCGTCGACAACATCCGGATTGAAGGGCTGCAACTGACGGCGGAGGTGCGCGAGGGTGATGTGAGCATCAAACCGCTCGAGGTGATCATGCGCGGTGCGCCGCCGGTGGGGTCGCAGCCCGCTGCGCAGCCGGTTGAGGATGTCGCCGCCGGCGCCGGCGATTGGCCGTTCCGCGGCGTGCGGGTGGAGGAATCGACGCTCATCGTTCGCACGCCACATCGCGCGATCACGCTGCCGCTCGAGGCGACGCTCCGCTGGCCACGGCTTCATGCGGAGCTGGACGGGCTGACGATCGACGGCGCGATCGGCGACCCGGAGGCGACCAGCGTCCGCTTCAGCGGCGACGGCATCGATGGCGACGAGGTGACGGCGGTCCTGCGGGCGCTGGTGCCGGAGGCGCCGGTGAGCATCGCGGGGGACGTGCAAATGGATGGAACCCTCGCACGATTCGGTGAGGAGACTACGGTGGATGCG
>JBBSLV010000029.1:0-16200 GCA_038233535.1 Tepidisphaerales bacterium
CCATCATATACGCGCAGGTTTAGAGATCAAACGTTTTGTTAAGCGACAACCCGCGCGTCGCGTTGCCTGACGTCGAAAGAGCGCAATCGTTCCATCTCGGCCGGCATGTGTTAAAGCTGCACAGTGGCTCAGGATGACAAACCCGCCGCACATGCTGACGTTTCGCGCGATTGGCAACTGGTCCGAGGGCGACGTGTCAGTCGCGTGGACGGACAACGCGCGGCAGCGCATTTCCGACGTCGAGCGGCAGATCGAACGGGCGTGGGCGGATGCGAGCGCGCGCCTTGGCGCGCGGTTGTTCGACGGCCCGATGTGCCGGCTCGAGCGATTTGAGGCCGACGACCGCGCCCTGCGGCTGTGGGTCTCGCCGACGAGCTACAAGCCGTTTCTCGGCACGAATTTGACGAACCCGGACGTTCCGCCGGCGGCGCGCGCCAATCCGCTGGGGCTCAGCGCCGCCCTGACGACGGGCGACGGCTGGCTGATGCTCGGGCGGCGGAACGCGAGCGTGGCGTACTACCCCGGTCGCGTGCACCCGTTCGCGGGATCGCTGGAACCCGCGGAAGTGGGAAATCTCTTCAACGGCGTGCGGCGGGAATTGAAAGAAGAGCTGTGTCTCACTCCGGCTGACATCGCGGAAATGCGCTGCCTGGGCATGGTGGAAGACGCGCGCCTGAAGCAGCCGGAGATCATTTTTTCGGTCTGCTCCACCCGATCGCGCGACGAGATCGAGTCAATGCTGGACGCGACGGAGCATCAAGGGTGCGTCGCCGTCGAAGGCACACCCGCTCAGATTGAAGCAATTATGCGGGATCCGCTGATGACTCCGGTCGCGGTGGGAACGCTGGCGCTGTGGGGGCGCATTGCGTTCGGCGACGCCTGGGTTTCGTCGCTGAAGCCCGCGATCGAAGCGCGATAGCTTTCACATCGCCCGCTTTCCCCGTACGCTGCGCCGGTCATGTCACTCATACAGGATTTACAGTTCACCACCGAGCTGGCGCGCGGCGCGGGCGCG
The DNA here is from genome assembly GCA_038233535.1 of Tepidisphaerales bacterium. Lineage (GTDB taxonomy): Bacteria > Planctomycetota > Phycisphaerae > Tepidisphaerales > Tepidisphaeraceae > DASYWJ01. The sequence continues at coordinate 1,016 of JBBSLV010000029.1, forward strand.
ATCGTGATGTCGCATTATGGCAAGGTCGAGCGCCTCACGAAGACCCACGCCGCCACCACGGCCGAAGCGGTCACCGACGCCGATCGGGCGACACAGCGGCACATCGTCGCCGGCATCCGCCGGCGGTTTCCGGATGACGGCATCATCGGTGAGGAGAGCGACACCGGCGACGCGATCACGTTCGAATGCGAGCACCCGATGGGCCGCAACTGGGTGATCGATCCGATTGACGGGACGAATAATTTCATCGCGGGATTGGGCAATTTCGCGGTCTGCATCGGGCTGCTGGACCAGGGAATGCCGGTGCTGGGGGTCGTGTACGACGTGACGCGCGACCTGATGTACGCCGCCGCCACGGGGGAGGGGGCGTGGGTGGGGACCAGGCGGATGCGCGTGCTGAACACGCCGATGACCGACAGCTCGATGCTGATGCTGACGAGCAACCTGATCGACCCCGCCGGGCGCTGCCCGCAGTGGGCATGTGAGTGGTTGGGACAGACGACGTGGAAGACGCGGATCCTCGGGTCGGCGGCGCTGGAAGCGGTGTACGTGGCAGCGGGGGTGGCGCACGGGGCGGTGACGGTCAACGGGAAGCTCTGGGACGCTGTCGCCCCTGCCGGGATCTTGCTGGAGGCCGGTGCCACGATGACTGATCTGGCCGGGAAGGCAATCTTCCCGTTCAACCTGGCGAATTACGTTGGCGCCAAAGTGCCGTTCCTTGCCGCGGGTCCGGCGGCGCATCCGGCGCTGCTTCAGCAGATTCACAATCATCCTTGATGATCGCAAAAACTGGTGAAGGTTTGCCCGTTGTCCGATGAAGGATATTCTCGGACCTTGTGGAACTGTTCTGTCCGCTAAGTTTTTGCTTTCGATCGTTGTTCAATGGCCGCACGCGTTTTACAAGTTGACTTGAGTGTCCCGCTGGCGCCGATCTCGACGAGCGAGCGGTACGCCGCCCTATGGATCCTCGTGCGCGTCGGGCGGCGCCCGATCGGGTGGGCGCGCGTCCGCCGCGCCGTGGTCGGGAAAGTGGTCATGCCCGACATGCTCCAGTCGATTATCGCCGAGCAGTTGGGGCTTGCGGTGATCGATGCCTTTCGAAATCGACAATACGAGCTGCCTGCGGACGGTGACGCGTCAAAGCTGCCGTCGATGTCCGTCGTCGTCTGCACGCGCGAGCATCCTGACGTGCTCGATCGCCAAATCCAGAGCCTGATGCGGCTGGACTACCCGAACTACGAGGTGATCGTCGTCGACAACGCCCCGCGCACGAACGGCACGCGCAGGGTTTGCGAAAAGTACCCGCGTGTTCGCTACGTCGTCGAGCCGCGCAAGGGTTTGGACTACGCCCGCAACACGGGTTGGCGCGTCGCGCGCAACGAGGTGATCGCCTACACCGACGATGACGCCTGCGTCGACCCCGGTTGGCTGCTCGGTCTGGGTTACAACTATCTGGATCCGAAGGTGAAGGCGTGCACGGGCACGACCTATCCGCTGGAGCTGGAGACGCCCGCACAGGAATACTTCGAGCGCTACGGGGGCATGCAGCGCGGCTTTAATCGCAAGGTGTACCGCCCCGGGACGTGGAACGCGTTTTATCCGTTGGGATCCGGGCGATTCGGCGCGGGCGTGAACATGTCCATCCGTCGCGAAACGCTTGAAAAAATGGGCGGGTTCGACGATGCGCTGGACGTCGGCAGCATCGCCCGCGGCTGCGGGGATTTGGACATCTTCGCCCGCGTGATCAAGGACGGCGGGCACCTCGTGTATGACCCGTGCGCGATCGTGTGGCATCAGCATCGCAAGACGATGAGCCAGCTTCGCCGGCAGATGTTCGACTACGGCTGGGGGTTCTGCGCGTACGTCGGCAAATACGCTTACGACTTGGAGCTGGGCAACCAGAGTGTCAAGATGCTCCGCCGCTGGTCGGCGGTATGGGGCAAGAAACGGCTTCGGAAGAACGCCAGCGAGGCGCTGCGGCTGAGGCCGCACTTTCCGGTTCATCTGATTCTGGCGGAAATCTGGGGTGGATTCCTGGGGCTTCGTGCGTACAAGCGCTCCCTGCGGCGCGTGCAGAGCGAGGCCGTGCGCGAACGGGTGATCGCGCAACAGGATCGGGAGCGAGCCCAGGCGGCATGAAGATTCAGCTCGAACAGATCGACCTGCTTCAGCCGTGGCCCCGGCTGATGCTGCGCGAGGGCTACCACGCCGTGCGCGTGCTCGCGTACGTCGGGAGCGCGCCGCTGGGCGAGGTGATGTGCCGGCCCGCGCGTAAGCGGGTCGTGTCGCAGCGCAGCCTCCGCAAGCGCCTGGCCAGGAAGCACTCGCTCACGCTGCTGCGCATGCTCGCCCGCGAAGGCATGCGCGCCGGGCCCGCCGCCCTGGATTCGTTCCCCGCCGAGGCGAAAACATCATTCCTGCTCACCTGGTCGAAATGGCGGCAGACGACGGAGTGGGTCGAGCAGACCCTGCTGCTCGCCACCGGCCTGCCCGCGCCATACCGCGACTGGGTCACGCAGTCGCAGTCGCAGGCGAACTACCCGATGCCCCCGATCACCGTCATCGTCTGCACGCGCGACCGCGCCGAGCAGTTGGCGGGGTGCATCGACGCGCTCAAGCAGCTCGACTACCCGGAGTTCGAGATCATGATCGTCGACAACAGCTCAGACCCGCTGCCCACGCGGCAAGTCGTCGAGCAGGCCGGCGTCACCTACACGCGCGTCCCCGGCAAGGGGCTCAGCCGGGCGCGCAATGCGGGGCTGGCGCTGGCGGGCACGCGATGGGTCGCGTTCACCGACGACGACTGCCTCCCCGAACCCAACTGGCTGCGCGAGCTTGTCCGCCCGCTCCAGGACACCAACTGCGCCAGCGTGACCGGCCTGGTGCTCCCCGCGGCGCTGGAGAACGCCGCGGAGATCACCTTCGAAGTCTACGGGGGGCTTGGTCGCGGCTACCAGGACCGCACGTGGGACGGGTGGTCGATCAGAAAATCCCGCTACCGTCCGGTCGAGACCTGGCGAATGGGCGCCGGCGCGAACATGCTCATCGACGCCCGTCGCGTGATGGAGCTGGGCGGGTATGACCTGGATCTCGGCGCCGGCGCTGCCGCCCCGTGCAGCGAGGACACCGACGTCTGGTATCAGCTGCTCCGCCACGGGCACACGATTCGTTACACGCCCCGCGCAGTCGTCAACCACCACCACCGCTCCTCACCCGAGGCGCTGCGCAGGCAGATCTACGCCTACTCCAAGGGCCACGCCGCGTACCATTGGCGGTGCTTCTGGGTCCATCGCGATTACCGGTCGATGCTCCACCTGCTGTACCACATGCCCAAATGGTTCAGGAAGAACGCGAAGATGGGGATGGCGGGGCAGACGAAATACCCGTTCTCGCTCGTGTTCCTCGAGGTGCGCGGGACGATCGTCGGGCCGGTCGCGTATACGGTGGCGAAAGCCAAGCGGCTTGGCCGATCTATCATCGAGCGGCTGCGCCACCCGGCCGGCAACCGCACGGCGATGGGCCCTGTCGCCGCCGACCCCGTTCCGACTCCTGCCCACTATGACGCTGTTGACGATCGCAAACAGTCTGTCCGAGTTGCCTGAGTACCGCCAGGTGCTGGCCAACCTCATCGCGCGCGACCTGAAGGTGAAGTACCAGAGCAAGGCGCTGGGGTTCGCCTGGTCGCTGCTGGCGCCGGCGGCGATGCTGGCGATCCTCTACACGATCTTCCGCCAGGCGTTCCGCATCCCCATGCCCGACTACTGGGCGTTTCTCATCGCCGGCATCCTTCCGTTCCAATACATGTCCGAGGCGATCCTCAACGGCGCCCAGTCGATCCGCTCCAGCGCGGCGTTGATCCGCAAGGTTTACGTGCCCATGGAGATTCTCGTGATCTCCGGCATCACCGTCCGCACGATCGAGTTCGTGATGCAGATGCTGCTGGCCGTCGCGCTGCTGTTTGTCCTGCACCGCACCGGCGGGACATTTGTTGACATGCCCGGCGTCCTGGCGCCCCACGTGCCCAACGCACACGTCCACTTCGATCCGCTCAAGACGCTGATCGTCCTCCCGGGCGCAATCGCGCTCTCGTACATGTTCGTGCTCGGGGTGTCGCTGCCGCTGTCGGCGTGGTGCGTGATCTACCAGGATCTCGACCACATCATCACGATCGTGATGCGCGTCCTGTTTTACGGAACGCCCGTGTTCTGGGGGCTTTTTCTGTTCCACGGCGCCTGGTGGGTGCAGTGGATGGCGCTCAACCCCATCGCCGACCTCCTGGCGCTGTACCGCGGCCCGCTCTATTGGGGCAGTTGGCCGTTTAACGAGGCGACAGGCGGCGGCGCGACAGTCGCGTGGGGGATCGCGACTTTCTTCGCCGTCGGTTCGCTCGTCGTGGGGTATGTGCTGTTCAACCGCAGCAAGCGAATCCTCGCCGAGGTTGTGTGACCTTGACCGCTCCCGAACACGACAACCCCACCCTCCCGTCGTCCATACCGACGCCGCCGCCCACAGCGCGCGGGGAGCCGGCCATCGTCTGCCGGGACGTGTGGAAGCAATATTACTTCTACGCCCACCGCCCGCGGCGACTGAAGGAAGCGGTCGTCCAGTTCGTCACGCGCCGCACCCCGCCGGCAAAGGACGCGCCCGTCTGGGCCTTGCAGGACTTCAACCTCAGCGTTAACCGGGGCGAAACCGTCGGCATCGTCGGGCACAACGGCGCGGGCAAGAGCACGCTGCTCAAGCTCCTGTCGCGCATCCTCGTGCCGACGAAGGGCAGCGTGAAGATCAACGGCCGGCTCAGCGCGATCATCGAGCTGGGCGCCGGCTTCCACGCCGACCTCAGCGGGCGCGAAAACGTCTTCCTCGCCGCCAGCTTCCTGGGGCTCAATCGCAGGACGACGCAGGGGCTGTACGACAGGATCGTTGAATTCGCCGAGCTTGCCGAGCACATGGAGACGCCGGTGAAGTATTTCTCCAGCGGGATGCACGCGCGGCTGGGGTTCGCGATCGCCGTGAGCGTCGACCCCGACGTGCTGCTGATCGATGAAGTGCTCGCTGTGGGCGATGCTCGCTTCCAGCCCAAGTGCATCGAGGCCATCAAGCGCTTCCAGCACGACGGCAAAGCCATTCTCTTCGTCAGCCACTCGATGGAGCAGGTAAAAAACCTCTGCCAGCGAGTCATCTGGCTGAAGAACGGCAAGATCATGTCCGAAGGCGACGCCGTCGCAACGGTCACTGAATATCTCGAGCACTACTGGCCGGGGTCGCAGAAGAAGAAGTAGGAGTAGAGATCGGCCCACGAATCTCACGAATCTGCACGAATGCAGAAAATGAAGGTTCGCTCATTCTGATTCATGCGGATTCATGAGATTCGTGGGGGTATTTCTTTTGCAGCCCGCTCATCCCGCCCCGCGTTTTCAACACAACTTGTTCAAGTCCGCGTTGAGTCCCGCCTGCTTCAAATGACGCGCGAGCTGGAGTTGCCAGGCGCCGGTGGGGTCGGCGGGGATGTGGACGACGCGGGACTCGGGGCACAGCGGCGCGCTGGCGGGGTGGAGCACGCAGACCCGGTTCGTCCCCAGTCGTCCGACGGCGTATCCGAGATGAAACAGCGCCACGCGAACCGCTGCCGCGTCGGCCGGCTGCGAAGGGGCGATGAACACGGCGGCGTCGGTTGCGCCGGCGGCGAGGGGATCGGTCGCCGGATAGGCGCCGATGCCCAGCCGCTCCAGCAGCGCCGACACCGCGCGGTGCGCCGGATCGGACGCGATGGCGCCGAAGAGCATCACGTGCGACGCCGGCACCGGTCGAACGACCGGCGGCGGAATCAGTTCGACGGCGGCGATCCGCGGCGCGACCAGAGCGGGCGCAGCGGGCGCCTCGCCGGCGGGTGCGTTGCCTTCGGCCTGGGGCATCATCGACGCCCCCGGCGTCTCGATCACCCGCTCGACGCCGCTCAGCACCGACCGGAGCTTCGCCAACCGGTATTCCATCTCCTCGTAAAACTGCTCCACGAAGTTCCCGAACTCGGCGTACTCCGGGAAGATCTTCCCGACCCAGTCGTTGCAGTAGTCGGCGACGGAACTGTTGTCGAACAGCACGCCGAGCAGGTCGATCGAACCCTGCGTCCACCGGAGCTTCGCCAGCCGCGCCTCGTCGAGGTCTTCCTGGTAGCGGATGCGCCGGGCGCGAATGTCATCGCCCTTCTCGATCGCAACGCGCAGCGCCCCCGCCACCTCCTCGCGCGGGTGAATCAGCCGCGCGGTCAGCGCGTTGTCGACGGCGACTTCAACGACGATTGCGGGATGCGTCTCAGCAACGGCAACAGGACCAGCGGCGACGGTCGGGTGGGTGGCGGTGGTGTTTATCATGGGTACAACTCCGGGTACTTCTGGTGCTCCTTCACCATCCAATAAAATTCCCCCGGCGGCAAATCCGGCAGCCCCCTCCCCGCCTCGACAAGTTCGCCAACCCCCGCAATCGTTGCCCGTGGTGGAGCGATCGAAAGGGCCCAATTACATATGAGCTTAGAACCTAGCAGGGTGGGGCGGTGTCGAATTGCGGCTGTGGCGCCGGCGCGGCATAACCGCTACCACTTCACGCCGATATCGTCATGACCTCTGCTCCGGCGCGATATCGTCAACGTCGTCGACGGCGTGGTGAGCGCCGACGTCGCCTTGGTCATCGTCGCGCGTTTTGACCCACTGCAAGTACAGCCCGTGCGCCGGCGCCGTGAGCCCCGCGGCCCTGCGGTCGCGGGCGGCGAGCATCGGGCCGATCGCCTCGGGCGCGATCCGCCCGATGCCGACCTCGATCAGCGTCCCGGCGATGATCCGAACCATGTTCCACAAAAACCCGTTGCCCTCCACGCCGATCACCACCCGCGGCCCGCGCCGGCTGACTTCACACGCGAGGATCGTCCGCACCGTGTTTTCACGCTTGTGACCGGGACGGGCGAAGCTCGCGAAATCGTGCGTCCCCACCAGCTGCGCCGCGCCGGCCGCCATCGCGCCCACGTCCATTTCCTGCCACCGGTGCATCGCCAGGTCCGCGGTGAACGGCGGACGGTCCGGCGCGTTCCATACGTGGTACTGATACCGCTTGCTCGTCGTGGACGTGACGGCATTGAATGACGGCGCCACCGGCTCGATCGTGCGCACCAGGATGTCGTCCGGCAGCGCGTGGTTCACCGCCCGGCGCATTCCTTCAACCGGCGCCTGCACGTGCACGGTGTCGAAATGGGCGAGTTGCCCCTTCGCATGCACGCCCGCGTCCGTGCGCGAGCTCCCGACCAGCCGGATCGGATGGCGGAAGACCGAACGAAGCGCCCGCTCGACGATCTCCTGAACCGTCGGAATTCCTTTGCCCCCGCCGCTGAGCACCGGCCCCTTGTAATGTTTCGTGACCACCTGCCGCTGCCACCCGTGGTAGTTCGTGCCGCGGTAGGCGATGGTGAGTTTCAGGCGCTGGAGGGGTTGAGGTTCATCGGACATCGGGCGGGGATGATAGCAGGACTTTCGGTGGCGAAGCGACCTCCTGCTCGTGCTCCGGTTTGACGTTGAGGTCGATCCCGTCAATGACGGGAATCTCGTGGTGAAACCACACGCCGACCAGGATCCAGCTCTCGAGGGCGCCCTGCAATTCCGTACGACACTCCTCGAGGGTGTCGGCATTTGCCCAGAGTCCGTCTAACCCGGGGATCTCGCCGAAATACCCCTCCACGTTATCCAGCAGTTCGTAGCGGGCCTTGGCCAACGCGGCTTGGATGTACTCGGTCAGCATGATTCCATTCTAACCGCGCATCAGATCATAGGGGAGCGGCGGTTGCTTCCTGATTCGGCCAGTCGCTCATCGCGATGCCGGCGGGGCGGGACTTTCTTCGCGACGCGCGGCAGATTAGCTTCGGCGCACGGATGCGAATTGTTCACGTCATCACGCGGCTCATCGTCGGCGGGGCGCAGGAGAACACCTTGCTCTCCTGCGAAGGCCAGCACGACCGCGGCCACGACGTCACGCTCATCACCGGTCCCGCCTTGGGCCCCGAGGGGTCGCTCATCGAGCGCGCGCAGCGCTACGGCTACCGCGTCGAGACGATCGACGAGATGCGCCGCTCGATCCTGCCGGTGAAGGACTTCCGCACGTACCACCGGCTCGTAAAGCGCTTCGGCGAGCTGAAACCCGACGTCGTGCACACGCACAGCAGCAAGGCCGGCATCGTCGGCCGCTGGGCCGCCGACCGCGCGAAGGCGCCGGCCATCATCCACACAATCCACGGGTTGGCGTTCACCGCGTCGACGTCGCGGGTCGTGAACAACGTTTACAAGCTGCTCGAGCGCCAGGCCGCGCCGCTGGCGAGCCGAATCGTCTGCGTCGCCGACGCCATGCGCGACCAGTCGCTGGCCGCGAACATCGGCACACGCGATCAATACGTGACCGTGCATAGCGGGATGCAGACACAGCCGTTCCTCGACCCGCCCGTCCCGCGCGACCAGATGCGAAGGCAGCTTGGGTTCGAGCCGCACCACGTCGTTGCCGGCACGATCGCGCGGCTGTTTCATCTGAAGGGCCACGATGATTTGCTCGACCTCGCGCCCGATCTGTGCCGGCGCTTCCCGAACCTTCGGTTCCTGTGGGTGGGCGACGGCTTGCTCCGCCGACCGTTCGAGCGGCGGATCGCGGAGATGAAGCTGAACGAGCGGTTCATCCTCACCGGCCTCGTGCCACCCTCGCGGATTCCGGAGCTGACGAATGCGATGGACATCGTCGTCCATCCCTCGCGGCGCGAAGGTCTCGCCCGTGCGATCGTGCAGGGTCAGCTCGCGAAGTGTCCCGCCATCGCCTACGACATCGACGGCAACCGTGAGGGCTTGATCGAAGGCGAGACGGGATTCGCGCTCCCACCGTTCGATCAGCGGCAACTTGCGGAGAAGCTGGCGATGCTGGTGGAGGACACGGAGAAGCGCCGCGCGATGGGCGAAGCGGGCCGCGCGTTCGCGCTGTCGCGCTTCGACGCAAAGGTGATGGTGGATGGATTGGAACGCGTCTACACCGACGCGCTCGCGCCGACGAAACGCCCCATTTAGCCGCCCCGCTTGCCGGGCGCGTTCAGCAGGCTTGTTCAGCGAACGAGGGCGTCGCCTCGTCAGGACTCCGTCGCTACACTTGCGCCATGGCATCGATCCTCGTTTTCGGTCCCCATCCCGACGATCAGGAGCTGGGCATGGGCGGGGCCGTGCTGAAGCTGGCATCGCAGGGGCATGTGGTTCACCTGGTTGACATGACCAACGGCGAGCCGACGCCGCACGGATCGCCCGAAATTCGCGCGAAGGAGTCCGCCGCCGCGGCGAAACTGCTCGGCGTTGAGCGGACGCTCATCGGGCTGCCCAACCGTCAGGTGCAGCACACGATCGAAGCGCGGCATAAAGTTGCCGCCGTCATCCGTCAGCACAAGGCCGACTGGCTGTTCGTGCCGTACCCGATCGACGCGCACCCCGATCACGTGGCCGTCACGCGCATCGTCGAGGACGCGCGCTTCGACGCAAAGCTGACCAGGACGGACATTCCCGGCACGCCGTGCTATCCGAAGCGCGTCATCTACTACTTCTGCACACACCTGCTAATGAACTTCCCCGCCACGTTCTGCATCGACATCAGCGACGTGATTGACCGCAAGATCCAGGCGGTGCAGTGCTACAAAAGCCAATTCGTCGGCGCGAGCGGTCACGTGCCGGAAATGGTGCGGACGATCACCGCGTACTTCGGCAGCCGCATCGGCACGCGCTACGCCGAGCCGTTTGCCGGCACGGAAATGCTCGGGTTCAGCGGGCTGGACCAACTCATCGGCGGCACGGGCGCGAGCATCGAGATGGAGACGCCCGACATGAGCCAACCAAAGTGATGGGATTGCCGATTGCCCGATTGCCGATTTGCGATCCAAAGGCGGGAAAACAGCCGTCGCCACATGCCTTTCAATCGCAAATCGCCGCGTTTTCCCTTTGCATCGCCGCGCGAATCGGTTTCAATCCGCGGGCCGCACGTCATGGCGCGACACCCGCTTGAGGAGCATCAATGTACTGGATGTACGCACTGGACCTGATCAGCCGCTACCTGCACATCGCATGTACGACGGTGCTCGTGGGCGGAACGCTGTTTTACGAGATGGTCGTGCCCGCGGCGATCGACGAGCTCAAGACCGAGCAGCAGCTCGACGTCTTCGGCCGCGCGCGGTGGGTGTTCAAGCGCATCGTGTGGATCAGCGCGATCCTGCTCGTGATCAGCGGCGCGATCTCCACCCGCAAGCATTGGGCGACGTACAAGGCCGAGCCCGCGCCGGCGGTCAACGTTCCGGTCGCTAAACAACTGCCCGACGTGCTGCGTCGGCCGGGGTGGTGGTGGGCGGCGCACGCGAGCACCGGGGCGCTGGCGGTGCTGATCGCGGTGTACCTCACGACCGTCACGCGCCCCCCGGACCACCCGGTCGGATGGATGCGGCTAAACCTCGTGATCCTGCTGATCGTGATCTTTCTGGCCAGCGCGGCGCGGCACGTGCGGCTGTTCAACGCCGACACGGCGCGCGGGCGCATCGTCATTCCGTTTGTCATGCCGGACGAAGGCGAATGAGCGAAGCACCGGGTCGGAAAATGCCGGAGTCGGACGACAATCTCACAAGCGATCTCAGCGCTCTCGGCGGCATAGCGCTTGCCCCCGGCGTGACGATCCCGCGCGACGCGCTGCGTCTCCAGTACGCCCGCAGCGGGGGTCCGGGGGGGCAGAACGTCAACAAGGTCAACACCAAAGCGGAGATCTGGGTGGTGGTCAGCGCCTTGCGCGGGCTGCGCGACGGCGCAATCGCGCGCTTGCGCGCATCAGCCGGCAGCCGGCTGACCAAGGGTGATGAAATTCACATCGTCTCCGAAAGCGAGCGCAGCCAGGAAGGCAATCGTCAGGAGGTGATGGACCGGCTGCGCGAGTTGATCGTGGCGGCGAAGGTGGAACCGAAGCGCCGGAGGAAGACCAAACCCAGCGCGGGGGCAAAACGACGACGGCTGGAGTCGAAGAAGAAACGCGGAGAAATCAAAGCGCAGCGACGAGGGCCGGGGGAGGATTGAGCGCCCAGGACGAAGTGGTGAGCATTGAGCCCTTTGGATCGGCTACACGAACTTCCCGCCCACATCCCACGTGCCGTCGTCGCGCATTCGCGATGAGACGACCTGAAACTTTGACGACAGGTGCAGCGGCCCGGCGCCGATGCGCACCTGAAACACGTCGCCCTCGGCGAACTCCACCGGCGAGCGGAACCCAACGCCGTGCAGCGAGACATTCAGCACCATCACCTGGGGCTGGCGGGGGTCGGTTGCGCTGTCGTCGAGCGTGACCGTGCCGGTCGCGCCCAGCGGGTGGCGGATGCTGCGCCGGCGGTCGATCACGCCGCGGGTGGATGGCGCATAATCCTGCGCGTTGTTGGGGGCGGCGGGGGTGGAATGCCGATCGGTCATACGGAATTTATCGGCAGAGGCGTCAGAATGGCTTTTGCCGATCCGGCGGGCAGATCAGCAGAATTCGGCGCCGACTTCGAATGACCCGTCGTCGTACGGTCGCGCCGACACGACCCGCAGCCGCGACGACAAACGCAGCGGGCCGGCCATCACGAGGATCTGGTGGTATCCCCCCGTTTCCAGCGACACGGGCGAGCGGAAGCCGATGCCCTGAAGGTGCAGGTCGAACACCTCGACCATCTGCCCCTCCTCATCGAACCGGTCCATGGAAAGCAGCCCCTTGGCCGAAACGGTCTCGCGCACCATGCGGCGGCGTTCATCCAGGGGGCTCATGTGTCGACGGGGCAGTTCGCTTACGGCGTTCATACCCGTTCAATCGGTCGAAAGCGGGGGGCGCTTGGGCGCGAAACGCGCGATTTCGCGGCGCGTGCGCAGCACCGCGGATTTCCATTACGATTCGCGTGGATATACTCGCGATCGCAGTTATCGGACCCGATTGTTTCTGGAGCAACCGCACGTGAGCGACAGCCGCACCGTAAAGTCGTATCAAGTTCTCATCGGGCTTGAGATCCACGTCCAGCTCGCCACGCGCACGAAGATGTTCACCGCCGCCCCCAACGGCGCGACCAACTTCGGCGCCGAGCCCAACACCCTCGTCGATGAAGTGATCCTGGGTTTGCCCGGCACGCTGCCGGTCATGAACAAGCAGGCGGTGGAGTACTCGATCATGGTGGGGCTCGCACTGGGCTGCAAAATCGCGAAGCACACGAAGTGGGACCGCAAGAGCTACTACTACCCCGACCTGCCCAAGAACTACCAGATCAGTCAGTATGACCTCCCCCTTTGCACGGAAGGATCATTTGAGCTGCGCCTTGGCGAGCCCGCTTCAGCGGGCGGGTCTTTCGAAACAAAAACCATCCGCATCCGCCGCGCCCACCTGGAAGAAGACGCGGGAAAGCTCCTCCACGAAGCCCCGGGCGGGCACCCCATCGGCCACAGCATCGTCGACCTCAACCGCGCCGGCACCCCGCTGCTCGAAATCGTCACCGAGCCCGATTTTTCCAGTCCGCGCGACGTCGCCCTCTTCGCGCAGGAACTCCAGAAGATCGTCCAGTTCCTCGGCGTCAGCGAAGGTCAGATGCAGATGGGCCACATGCGCTTCGAGCCGAACATCAACCTCCACATCATCGACGCGCAGGGCAACGTTCACAAGACCGCCATCACGGAAGTGAAAAACCTCAACAGCTTCTCCGTGCTGGAGCGCGCGACGGCGTACGAGATCCAGCGGCAGCTGCGCGAATGGACCGACACCGGCTCGCTGGGCAGGAAGAGCACGTACGGCTGGGACGAAGCGAGCGAATCGACGTTCCATCAGCGCGACAAGGAAGAGGCGCACGACTACCGCTACTTCCCCGACCCCGACCTCGTGCCGGTTGAAGTCGATGACGCGTGGCTGGCGCAGCTGAGGTCGCAGGTCGGGGAGATGCCCGCCGTGCGTCGCCAACGCTACATTGATGCGCTGGGATTAAGCCCCGCCGACGCCGCCACCCTCGCCGGCGACCGCGCCACCGGCGACTATTACGAGCACGCGGTGAAAGCCGGCGGCGATCCGAAGCGCGTCTCCAATTTGATCCTCTCGCACGGCCGGCGGCTGTGTAATGAAAAGGGCTGCACACTGAGCGAGGTGGGGATCCTCCCCGAGCGCGTCGCCGAAATGGCGAAGCTGATCGACGCGAGCAAGGTCGCCCCCAGCGCGGTCGGCGCGATTTTCGACAAGCTGATGGAAGAAGACGCCCCCGCCGAGGACATCGCCAGAGCGTTGGGCGTCATCCAGCAAAGCGACACGGGCGCCATCGACGCCGCCATCGACGCGGTGATCGCAAAAAACCCGCCGCCGCTCGCCGACTTTAAGGCCGGCAAGCAGCAGGCGCTGGGGGCGCTGGTGGGGATGGTGATGAAGAGCGGGAAGGGACTGAATCCGAAGATGGTGCAGGAGCGGCTGAGGGCGAAGCTAAAGTGATTGACGTCGAAATTGGTATAACGTCGGCTATACATCACGAGCGAAGAGCGGTTCCCAGCCGTGAGGAAGCTCCTGGAGCGTCATGGCGGGGCGCTCATCAGGATCAGCAGTTCGCACCACGTGTTCAAGAAGCCCGGCGCTCCCGGCGTGTCGATCCCGGTCCACCACGGAAAGGTGAAGCCGTTCTATGTCCGCCAAGTTAAAAAGCTCATCGAAGGCGGTTGATCGGCCGTTCGACGCCGCGGTGCTGAAGCAGGCGCGGGCGATCGCGGAACGATATCAGATCATCCTCCAGTTCGAGGACGGGGAGTATTACGGGCGCGGCCTGGAGATGCCGTGTGTCATGAACGACGGCAAGACGCCCGATGCGTGCGTGCGCGCCACGCGCGAGAGCCTGGCCGTCTCCGTCGCGACGCTGCTGAAAGCCGGCGACGTCCCGCCCGCGCCGGCGAGCGAGGGAAAGCGGACGGAGCAGGTGAACGTGCGGCTCACGCCCAAGGAGAAGCTTCTACTCGAAGAAGCAGCCGCGGTTTTCGCGGGTTGGGCGACTTCGTCCGCATCACGGCGCTGACGCGCACGAAGTAGGTGGCCTGTGGACTCCGCCGAACCCATCCCCGTGATCCCGCTGGAGTACGCGAAGCCGACGACGGTTCCGCGTCGGCTGCGGTGGCTGCGCGTCGCGCAGTGGGCGGTGGGGCTCGCCGCGCTGGACGTGTTCGTCGGGCTGATTCTGATCCCGGTGGTGGACACGGAGTCGGTGGGGGCGACGGGCCCGATCCTGTTCGTGCTTGGGGCGGCGCTGGTTGTCACGTCGATGAAACTCAAGCTGTTGCCGGGCGCGATGCTCGGGCTTGCGCATTGCGCGGTCCCGCTGCTGTTCACGATGCTGGTCAACGTCCTGCGGTGGGGGCCAAACGACGCCAGCATTCCGTTCCTCGTCATGGGCGGCGCCTACCTGCTCGGCGTGGTGTTGCCGGGGAGCGTGCTCTTTTTCCTGCGGACTCTTCCGCTGGCCGACGCGATGCGGGGATCGGCGCCGGTGCCGCCCGCCGACTTGCCCTCCACCGGTCGACCGGCCGAAGATGCACCCTGACATGCGTGGCAAAGGAATCACCAGTGGTCGCCGGCGGAACCGTCCGGATGGGTCATATTATCGGGAGACGCGCCGCCGAAGCGTTTCCCGGCGGCGGGCGCCGCTTGCGCGTCCGGTTAAGCTGGGCGGCCGTTGCGATCAGCTTGATCGCGCTCGTCGTATTCGCCACCTGGATGTTCCGATGACGCCTGAAACCACTCCGACGCGGTTGGACCTCAAGAAGGACGAACACCTCACGATCGACTGGCAGGACGGCCGCCGGGGGGTGTACAGCCTGACGCTGCTGCGCTCGATGTGCCCGTGCGCGCAGTGCCGCACGGTGCGGGAAGGCACGAACCCGCACGACATCTCGCCGGGGCCGAAGAAAAAGTCGCTGCTGACGATCCTGCCGGGCAATTACTCAGGGCAGATCACCGTGGTGAGCGCGGAACTTGTCGGGAACTACGCGCTGAAGATCCACTGGTCGGATGGACACGACAGCGGCATCTATTCCTTCCAAGACCTGCGCGAAATCTGCCCGTGACCCGCAGGAACTCCCGACCCCGGCGGGGCACAGCGCCAGCGCCGCCCCGCGCCG